>NZ_JBECOT010000076.1:0-15237 GCF_040104395.1 Pseudoalteromonas sp. BZA4 | reverse complement strand
TGGCGCTTTTTAAACAAGATACATCTAAGTCAGCTAGTATGGCGAGGAAAAAGAAAATGGCAGGGCTAGACGATGATTACCGCTCAACCCTGTTAGAGTCTGGGATTAAAATGCGCTAGCCGTGGCTGAGTTGCTGGATCAGGGCATTATCAAGCAAACATCACTTTAATAAGATCACGATAGCAGTAGCCAATAAACTAGTACGAATGGCATTAGCCATGCTGAAAAGCGCAACGCCTTATAGAGCTGATTTAGCTTAGTCACAGCTATAAGGGGAATAACACTGCTAGAGTAAGCCGAGTAAAGGTAAGTAGAAAACGAATGTAATGTGATGACAAGCACGCAAGGTGAAACCTGAGAGTTGCGATGGTACGTTGATACCTTAATCTCGATAAGGAGCCTTGAATACAGTGGATTAAGCCATTCAGGTCTCGGGGTAGCTCCCCATAATAAGGCCGAATATACGTGAACTTGCTATTATCAAATTACACTTTGAATTTTCTTGCCTTACAGGGGGAGTCCATATACGTAACTCGTAACTCGTAACTATTAATTCTGCGCTAAATAGTCCAACACCACCTGATGATGGTCTTTGGTTTTGAACTTATCAAACACATGTTTGATTTTACCGTCTTGGCCTACAAGGAAGCTAATACGATGAATTCCTTCGTACTCTTTACCCATAAACTTCTTATAGCCCCAAATACCAAAAGCATCAGCAATTGCGTGATCTTCGTCGGCTAGTAAATCAAAGTTAAGCTCTTTTTTGGTTTCAAAATTCTTTAAACGCTTGATTGGATCTGGGCTGATACCCACAACACGCGTATTTAATTTAGCAAGCTCAGCTTTTTCATCACGTAAGTTCTCTGCTTGTACAGTACAACCTGGTGTTGACGCTTTAGGGTAGAAATAAACCAGTACTTGCTGCTCTTTTAAAAGATCAGCTAGCACGATAGTTTCGTCATTCTGATTTTGTAAGCTAAAAGCAGGGGCTGTATCGCCTGCTTGTAATGGATTAATTGTTTTCATGCTTTGCTCCTTAGCGAATGCGTCTGAAAATATAATCTACGTTCAAACTACGAGAAAGATCTTCAAAGCTCACTTTAAAGTTATCAATATCGACTTCAACAGGAATATTAAACTCGAGTTCGCAGCGCATTTTAAGCTCGTCATCTTCATCGTAAGTGTCTGACTTGAGAGAACAAATGCTGATGTTGTTATCAGCAAAAAAGCGCGTAACTTTACTTAATGTTCCTGGTGTATCAATACCTGTGTATTCGAGGGTGTAACCGGCACAAAATTCACATGCAACATGGCTTGCGGTGCGTTTCATCATGGTTAAAAGACCAAGTTCCATACCTTTAGTTGGCAATGTATGTTCAATACGGCTAATTGCCGACATATCACCTGCTAATAGCATGATAAAGGTAAATTCGTTGCCCAAAATAGCAATGCGACTGTCAATTATATTGCAATGGCAATCACTCACTAACTGAGTTAATTCGCTAACGATACCGGGTCTATCTTCGCCAATCGCAGTGAGCACTATCTGATGATTTGTAAAAGCAGTCATGGAATTTTAAATACCTAGTAAATAACAATACCAATGGATATAAGCTTAAATAAGCTTTGATTTCACGTGAGTTTAATACCGCACGGCGGCGAAGTTTAACATAATTTGCTCCGTTAACGATAGCAGCGATTAATTAAGCCGTGAATAAAGTGCGCTCTTTCTTGTTTTTAGGGGCATCAGAAAGTACCATAGTTAAAATTTTGCAAGGCGATAAGCAATCAAATACGTTACGCTAGCCCAATCTATTCGGGTTTTTTGCATAAAAACAATAAATGTAAAGTTAAAAGTGATTTTACAGTGAACCAAATCGGCATTACCCACTCATATATTTGTTAAAAAAATTAAGGGTTTGCTAAGGAGAAATATCTGTGCAGTATTGGATCTCAAAGGCGCTTGCTGTAAGCGTAATGGTAAGTTTAACAGGGTGCGGTGTTTTCACCGATGAAGCGCACCACAAACGCAATTATCGTGCTAACGAAGCGGTGAAAGCTCCAGCAGGATTAGCGCAACCAGCTCAAGATCCAACTTATAAAATGGATGTTGCGCAATACGACAATAACCCTGAAGCTAAAAACTACCGTCCGCCAGCGCAAGTAATTACCATTGCTCAAGGTACTTGGGTTGAAGAAGGTGACACAGAAGCACGTGTTTATTTTGATAAAAACGATGGTATCGAAGATTTAGATGTATTTATCTGGGACTCTATTAAAGCTGTTCTAGCTGAAAAAAATACCGCCGCTTTAAAAGAAGACAAAGCCTCAAATTCAATTGAAACAGGTTGGTATGCCATTATTAAACCTGAAGAAGGTTGGTTTTGGGAAACTGAAACTGAAGTATCACAACAGCGCTTTATCTTCACAATTGAAGAAAAGTCGCATCAGCGTACAGCTTCGTTAACTTCTAAGCTGGCTGATTATAAAAGTGATTCAGTACCATTAACACCATTACTACAGCAACAGCTTGAAGTTCGTGCGTTAAACCAAGTGATTGCAGAGTTTGATTACCGTTACCGTCAACTTGAAGTTGATATGCGTAAAAAGCAAGGCATTATTTCATTAGAAATGGGCTTTGATAACAAAGGTAATGCGGCACTGGTTACAGAGCAAGATTACAGCATGGTGTTTGATCGTTTCTCAGGTTTCTTAGAGCGCTTATCTTTCACTATCGTAGAGATTGACCAAGAGCGTGGTTTGATCACGGCTGATTACAAAAAGCCTGAGTCAAGCGTATGGGATTCAATTTGGGGCGAAGAGTTAGCTGAACTTCCAATTGAAGATGGCCAATACCAAATTCTTGTTAGCCGCACCAATGATGGCGGCACAAGTTTAACTTGGATGGACTCTGAAGGTTCGACATTAGAGCCAGGTACAATGAATGACCTCCAGCAAGCATTGGAAAATGCACTGCGTCAGCGCGGTATCAATATTTAATAATTAAAAAAGTCAAAACCACCACAAAAAGAGCTTAGCCGCTCTTTTTGTGGTTTTTACAGGTTGAAAATATGTCTAACTTAAACACAGCAAATCGCAGTGACTTGCGAACCTTGTTTACCTTTTTCGTTCCTTCACTTATAGGTGTCTTCTTGTTTATGACGCCAGTACCCATAGGTGAAGCAATGACCATTCCGATTGCTGTTATGGCAAAAGCAGTGCAAGAGTGGATTGGCCCATTTGCACTGGGTTTAATTACCAGCATTGTTTGCATTACCGGTATTTTATCTTTAGTGATAAAGTTGTTTAAACCGCAGCCATTACTTAAGTTCTTTATAATTAAACATTTATTTGATGTTAGTTGGCTTTGGCTGAGTGTTCGATTACTGGGTATGGTTTTTATCGTTTTGACCTACACAAAACAAGGGCCAGAAATGATTATTTCCGGTAATACCGGCGCACTGGTTTTAAACGACTTGTTGCCAGTATTGTTTTCTGTGTTTGTTTTAGCGGGCTTACTATTACCGTTATTATTAAACTTCGGCTTGTTAGAGCTAGTTGGTACCTTATTAACTAAAGTTATGCGCCCGCTTTTTGGTGTGCCAGGCCGTAGTGCGGTTAACTGTGTAGCATCTTGGTTAGGTGATGGCAGTGTGGGTATTTTGATGACCGCTCGTCAGTATGAAGATAAACATTATACGCAGCGCGAAGCGGCCATTATTGGTACCACTTTCTCAGCTGTATCAATTACCTTTTGTTTAGTTGTGATTGGCCAAGTGAAGCTTGAGCACCTTTTCGCACCGTTTTACTTAACAGTGTGTTTAGCAGGTTTAGCCGCAGCGCTAATTGTGCCTCGTTTACCACCGCTACGCTTTAAAAAAGACCTCTATGTAGATGGAACAGAGCCTGATAAAGACGCAGAATCAGTGCCTGAAGGTAAAACACTGGTTTCTCACTCACTTGATGTGGCACTTGCTAAAGCACGCACTGCGCCGGGCTTTGCTGGTACAGTAAAAGAAGGCTTACATAACGCATTTGATATGGTATTTGCTGTATTACCTGTGGTTATGGCTGTGGGCACATTTGCCTTGATTATTGCTGAATATACGCCAATTTTTGAATATATGGGCAAACCGTTTGTACCATTCTTAGAGCTATTACAAGTACCAGAAGCTGAAGCTGCGGCACAAACAATTATGGTTGGCTTTGCTGATATGTTTATTCCGTCGATTCTTGCCGCTGGTAGTATCGAAAGTGATGTAACACGCTTTATCATTGCTGCAATGAGTGTGACGCAATTGATTTATATGTCGGAAGTAGGTGCACTGCTTTTAGGTAGCAAAATTCCGGTTAATATTATCGAATTGTTCTTCATCTTTATTTTAAGAACCTTAGTAACATTACCGGTGATTGTCTTAATGGCACACTGGTTAGTGTAAACTAATCTGAAGTCTTAAAGAAAAAAGCCCTGATTATTCATCAGGGCTTTTTTTATCTTCATTATCATCGCTTTTAGGTACTTTGAAGTCCATTTTTGCTGCATGCTTTAGCAACATAAGGTTACCAATTACTACACCAAATACGGCAACAAAAATGGCTATAATTTGCCAAGTTTCCATCTTTAAATCCTGCCGATATACATAGCGATATAGTAGCACTTAAAATCGTCTTGCATAAGACAGTGAAATAAAATCAAGGCCAGGGTTTGGGCTTTTGAAACCCGCATTTGAGTAATGTAAATATCTAAGTGCTAAGGTTGAGTTGTCACCTAAGTCTGTAACTAAACCCAATCTATCCTCAAACTGATAGTGAGTACTAACGTTTTTACCTGCAAAATGGGTGTCATCCAACAGTGAAACGCCAATCCCTAACTCTACATAAACAGGCATGTTTTTCACATTAAATACAGGGTATTGGATCACCGGAGACATAGCTAACACGATATTTGTTTGATGTTTATTGTCTTTGCCATACTGCCAAATATTAAAACTAGACTCGAAGTACAAACGGGCGTGTTGAAAGGGTAGCTTTTCATTGGGGATATGGTATTGGTAGGCTAGCTTTAAGCCTTTTACATCACCTTCACCTTGAATGTAATCAACGGCATAGCCATGGTTTGAAGCAGCATAAGTCGGTGTTGCTAGTAGGGCGGCTACACCTAACATAAGTGCTTTTAGTGGGTGTTTTAGTTTCATCTCGGTACTTCTCATTATGACTGTGAGCAAGTAGATAAGGGCGGAGGTAAGAACTTTTCAATGTGCGTAAAAACACAGAAGCTGTGCACATTCTCATATTTTTTAGCAATTAACTGAAAACTATGGGAAAAATCGATTGGTGCTTAATTGGCATTAAAACAGTGTCGGATTGTTTCTTTTTTTATGGGTTTAATATCGGTATATTAGCGAAAATTTTCGTTGAGAGGTGAATACGATGACCAAACTAGTTAACTCATTTTTGCTAATTGCTGCGCTTTTTACTGCAACTGCTTTTGCCAGTGAAGACCGCTCGCCTAAGCAACTATTAGAATCAGTCACAGCAGATTTATTTGTTGATATCGCAAATGTAAATGCAAAAGGCGATGCAAGCTCAGAAGCAATGGCGAACATTGTTGAAAAACGCTTATTGCCGCACATGGATATTAAGTTTGTATCGTATAAGCTTTTAGGTAAGCACATTAAAGGCCTACGCCGTGAGCAAGCTGTTGATTTTATTGCTGCGGTTGAGCATTACTTAACAGTAACTTATGCCGGGGCACTAATGAAATACACAGGGCAAAAAGTTATTTTTGATCAATCGCAGCTCATCGACGATGGTTATGCAACTGTTAAAACGCAAATTGTTGATGATAATGCGCCAGCCATCGATCTGCACTTTAAATTACGTCAAGGCAAAGATAAGCAGTGGAAAGTATACGATATCGTTGCTGAAGGTATTTCACTGTTAAGCGCGAAGCAAAAAGAAGTATTGCAGCGCATCAGTCAAGTAGGTATTGACGAAGTCACAAGCGAATTAGCAAGTAAGTAAGTTAGCCAAAAGCTCGATTACCTTCACCTCATCGAGCATTTTAGCTACTTTCAGTCTCCAACCAAGCAGTGAGTACCGTCCATGTGCCGCTGCTTTTCTATTTTCTTTAAAAATCACCTACTTTGCGCTAGCACCTGTAACCCTCTGTGGTAGAATCATGCTACTTTTCTTGTTTACCAAAGTATCTGTTCAGATACTGTGTTATTGGTCGCAATATTAAGCAAACTGTCAGTTAAATTTTGCTATAACTAGTTGCTTAATAAGACATCGAATAATGTGCAGCGGAGTTGTGTTTTTTTAATGGAAAATGTACTGATTTGGCCAAAGGAATACCCGTTACTGATCAAAGGATTAGCTGAGCAAAACGGGGCCTATATTTTAGATGCTTTAGAAGCTTGGCCGGCATGTCGTTCTACTAATGAAGATGACGGTGTGTGTACGACGGTTCTTCCGCCTATTTACTACCTTACTTGGTTGACTCCTCTTGAACCGTTTGAAGAGTGTTATTTCCAACATATTTCTGAGTTTGATGAAGCTGCGTTGCATTATATTAATGCTATGAAAACGCATTTTTTAGAAAACGACTACACCCCTGAAAGTCTTGCTTTAATGTTATGCCAGCGCTTAGAGAAGTACGCTAGCGCATTTGCTCAATCGGCCGTTAAAACGCCTATAACTCTCATCCACCAGTTATTTAATCGTCGCTATTTTACTGTGATTGAACATGTTCTTAATCACGGTGCGAAAATGTCTGCGGACGATGTATTAGAACTGTGGACCGAAGTTGACTTTAGAGAGCGTTTTAGTGGTTTTATTCCAGATTCTGTGGCTGATCTTGAACCATTAACAGCGCTTGCGGCTGAAAAAGTTGCTCACGGTGAAGATTACTTCACCTTACTAAAACTTGTATCACCAGATGTTGATTCAGCATCGTTACTTGAACAAGCTTTACTTGCTCATTTAAGTCACGAAAATGCTAAACAAACCATGGCAAAGCGTTTTATTGAGCAAGGCGCAACCGGGGCATTAGCTGACGAAAATGGTAAAACTGCGTTTATGTGGGCTACTGAAAAAGGCTATGTGAATGTTGTTGAAACAATACTTGAACATCAAGATAAGAAGGCTCAAGACAATAAAGGTAATACAGCATTACATTACGCTGTACTAGCCGAGAATGGACCTTTACTGGTATTGCTTCTAAAAGCGGGCTATGACTTTAGAGTCCGTAACAACGACGGTCTAAGTTGCTACCGACTAGCAGTTAGCATTAAAGCGGATAACTTAGTAAAGTGCCTTGAGCATGACTTTGGCATTAAAGAGCTTTCGCCAGAAGGGCAGTTTGATCGCGTTAAAAAAGTGCACTTACTACATGCGATTGTAACTGTGTTACTACCTGTGCAGTTGTTCTTCTTTTTTGACGATAGCATCGCTATTAAAAGTGAGTTAACGCTGAGTTTTACGCTGGTTTCGATCTTATGCTTTTTCTTTGCCACAAGCTTGAAACGCTGTGCGCTTTACCCGCATATTCGCCATCCATGGGGGCTTTTTATTTTAAGGTTGTTCTCATTATTTAGCTTAATTGGCCAAGTGGGTCTGGCAAGTATTGTCGCACTAGCCACCTTAGCAGAGTTGGTGTGAACGCAAAAAAACGGCAACCTAGGTTGCCGTTTTTGTTTCATTTTTTGATAAACGAATCGGTATTATTTATCGTGTTCATGAGCGGCTTTTTCTTCGGCCAGCTCTTCTTTTAATTTGCGTATCTTAAGGCCAAGCTCTTGTCCGCGATGGCGAGCATAATAGGTGCAGCCAATAAACATCAGACTAGCAAAGGTTAACTCAAGTAATACCCAAATCAGCTGCTCTTGTGCGACCCATAGTAATGTAAAACCATGAATAAAATAGAACATCACGATAAAGTTTGCCCACGCGTAGGTATAAGGCTTATCTTGAATAATGCCCTTAAGCGGTAACAGTAGAGGCAGTATATAAACAACAAAGATAAAGGCGTTACTGTGGCCTTCTCTCGGGGCAATTAAAAACAGCCAAATTGGCATTAAAACTAATAAGCCGATATAGCCAATCAGTGCAAAACGTTGGAATCGTTTTGTAATTGGTTTTTTGGCAACAGGCTGATTTAGCCCAGGTTCCAAGCTCATTTTAATTTACTCGCAATCAGTGCCAAGCGTTTTCCAACGCTTTGGCAAATTTTAATTTCGTCTTTACTTAACACATTGCTGTTATTGCTACCGGCCACATGACTCGCACCGTACGGCGTACCGCCGGTTTCAGTTGCTAATAACTCAGGTACCTCATAAGGCACACCAAGCAACATCATGCCGTGATGTAACAACGGCAGTGATAGATTCAACAAGGTAGCTTCGTTACCACCGTGCATACTGCTTGATGACGAAAAAACGCAAGCAGGCTTATCTATTAGCTGACCTTTGAGCCATAGATCACTGGTGGTTTCCCAAAAGCTCTTAGCTTGTGAGGCCATCATGCCAAATCGAGTAGGGGTGCCAAAGGCTAAGCCATCACAATGAATTAGATCATCTTTACTGATCACAATATCGTGTGGCTGACGCTTTACGAACGTGCGCAATAAAGCTGTTGCACCTTGTTGCTCAATCGACTCGGCTATCTCATGTGCCATTGCTTCTACAGAGCCATGGCTTGAGTGATATAGCACAACAATGTTTATAGCCATTAAAGTACGCTTAATACGTTTTCTGGTGGACGACCTAGAGCAGCTTTGCCGTTATTTTCAACAATTGGGCGCTCGATTAGTTTTGGATTGGCAGCCATTGCAGCAATTAATTTGTCTTCGTTTTGTTCGTTTTTAAGCTCAAGCTCTTTGTAGATGTCTTCTTTAGTACGCATTAATTCACGCGCTGAAGTAAAGCCCAGTTGGCTAATTAAAGTCGAGATTTGTTGTTCATTAAGCGGTGTTTTTAGGTATTCAACAACACTTGGTTGTACGTTATTGCTTTCTAATAGGGCAAGTGTTTCACGCGATTTTGAACAACGTGGATTATGATAAATAGTCACAGACATAGTGTGTTCTCACATTTAATAATTTGGCTTATTTTAGGGCAAGCGCCGCGAGACTTAAAGTCTCGCAAGCTCTTTTTGTAATAGACGGTATTGTGTAAGTAGGGCTTTTAAACGTTGTTGTTTAACTAGCTCTTCAGGCTCAACAAAGTTTAGTGCTTTTTGAATTTCATCAGCTGCTTTTAAATAAGCGCCATATTGGGCAAGCACATCGGCATGCGCTTCATGGTAGGAAGCCATATTTTCTTGCTTTTTATAGACATCAGCAATGAGCTCTTTGGCAAGATTGTTCTCAGGTTTTGCTAATAAATAAGACTTTAAGATACGTTCAGCAAGCTCAAATTGTTTAGCTTCAATAGCGGCATTTGCATAGTTTAAGGCAATCACCTGATTGTTAGGTCTATCGATATCTAGCTTAGCTAAAAACTCTACTGCTTCATTCGCTTTACCTTGCGCAATGAGTAAGTCGGTGTGGGTATCAATATAAAATAAGTTCTTTGGATCTTGCTCAAGCAGTGGATTCAAAATGCTGGCTGCTTCATCAAGCTTTTTTTGGTCCAACAAGCTAATACCCAAGCCATATTTAAGTGCAGTGTCGTTATGAACGGTATTTTCACGCATTAACTTACGAAACAAATCTTCAGCGGCTTTTGATTTTTGCTGATAACGAGCAATAACACGACTTTTAGCTAAGTTAAACTCTAGGCTGTCGGAGTAGTGTCTTTTTGGATACTGCTCGGCACGTAATCGCACATCAGAGACACGGCTTTCAGGCAATGGGTGAGTTAGCAAAAAGGCTGGCGGCTTATATTTGTAGCGAATTTGTGCAGCAAGTTTAGTTAAAAACTCGCTCGATTGGCGAGGATCAAACCCTGCATTGTTTAAGGTTTGCATACCAATACGGTCTGCCTCTTGTTCAGCAGCACGACTATGAGTTAATTGACTAAATGCCGCTTGTGTTTGGTTTGCTGAGATAATGGCTATGCCGGCATCAGGTGCAACAACGGTCGCTAAAATACCCGCAATCATACCTGCTATAGTTAACGCGCTGTTATCTTGCTGTTGTTGAATACGGCGGGCTAAATGGCGCTGCGTTACGTGAGCTATCTCGTGCCCAAGTACCGAGGCAAACTGGCTTTCGTTATCGGCTTGTGCGATAAGACCTGTATGCACACCCACATGGCCACCATAAAAGGCAAAGGCATTAATTTCAGCGTTGTTTAACCAGAAAAATGAAAATGGAAAACGCACATCGTTGGCGTTTGCGACTAAACGACGGCCCAAAGTGGTCAGGTACTCATCAAGAACAGGGTCACTTACAACGGGTGATGAGCCACGAATTTGCATCATCATCACTTCACCGATCGCTTGCTCTTTCTCAATCGGCAAAGCCTGTAAAGCTGAGGTCCCTAAATCGGGCAGCTTAAAGTTTGTTTGTGCCTTCAACGGCTCACTATGCAGTATTGAAAACGTCAGTAATGCACTGCACAGTGTAATAAAGGCTGATTTTAGTCGCATCTTATTCCTTGTTGATTTGCTCACCTAACATGACTTTTGCTAAGTCTATTTCGTCGCTGCATGCTCGGCTGTCTTTTTCGCACAATTGATAGAAATCTTTTATTGTGACTCCATCTAGCTTAACAACGTTCAACTCTCGTTGTAAAAAAGTTATGATTTTATGCGCTACTTTATGGGCATGAAGAATTAAAGCTTTGTCAGCTTTATCGCCTCTTTCAAAGTAAAAAGCGATGAATTTATGAAGCTGGTTAAAGCGAATAAGGTTTTTCATGGTGTGCGGATCCCACACCTTAAATTCCATAAAGCGGTTGTCTTTGATGTATTGGTCTACCGTAACATCTTTTGCATAAGGGTAGGCCCATAATTCGAAACCTCGGTCCGTAAAGCTTTGATGCAAAGCAATGCGCGGTTTTTGCTCACAGACAATTTCGCCCATTTCTGTTTCGTGGCCACCTAATAAATCAAGGTTCCAGTTACGTGGGTTAATTAATTGCTTTACGGCATTATCAAAACCGTGGTCTAAAATCCCTTCAGATTCGCTAACCGATGATGCCACCAGATGATAAAAAGGCGGCAGCTCGCCCCAGTTTATTTGTTTTTTATACCAGTTTATCTCTTTAAGAGTTGGATTCGCAGGTAATTGCGCTTTATTATGCGAGCCAGGCATCGTGTTTCCTTTACTACCAGTTATAGATTAAGGATAAACTATTGTTTTGCGTGTTTTAAGAAAAATATGAGCAGTTTCTCATTATAAAGACTTATTTTCGCAAACTGCCTACATCTTATACTTATTATTCATATTAATAACGCAGTTGATTCGCTATGTTAACGGTTGATTTAAGAGGCTATAAGTGCCCTCAACAATTTATTCAGTTTAAATTAGGGTTGAATAAGGCAACATCAGTTAAACAGCCCGTGACTTTTACATTTAATGCTGCTGAGGCAACGGACGATATGCAGCGATTTTTAGAAAAACATCATTACCATTTTAAAATTGACCTAGAATTAGGTGTACTAACAGTGGAGCCCATTCGTGTTTGAGTATGTAAAAGCCTGGTACGAAAATAAATTTTCTGATCCTCATTCAGTAACCTTGTTGTTACTACTTATTGCAACCTTTGCATTTTTCTACTTTTTTGGTTCGTTAATCGTGCCAGTTTTAGTTGCCTTGGTTATTGCCTATTTACTTGATTGGCCTGTTGCTCACTTAGAAAAGCTGGGTTTAAAGCGGTTTACCGCAACGATTCTTGTTATGTTGGTATTCAGTGGCTTGATGATCATGATTATTGTCGGCATGGGGCCTGTGCTTTGGCAGCAAACCAGCAATCTAGTTCAAGAAACCCCTTACATGATTGAAAAAGGTAAAGCACTGCTTTTACATCTTCCTGAAGATTACCCAAGTTTGATTACTGAAGATCAGGTTAAATCAATTGTTACCAGTGTTGAGACCAAAGCGATTGAGTTTGGTCAGTTGGTGCTATCGGTGTCACTTACCTCGATAAAAGACGTGGCAGCTTGGCTGATTTATCTGATTTTAGTGCCGCTCCTGGTGTTCTTTATGCTTAAAGATAAATTAGAGCTCACACAAAGTGCCGAACGCTTATTGCCTAAGCAGCGCCGCTTGATTATTCAGGTTTGGCAAGAAATGAATCAGCAAATCATGAATTATATCCGCGGTAAGGTATTTGAGATTTTAATTGTTGGTACAGCATCTTTTATTGCTTTTGCTCTGCTTGATCTTCGCTATGCGGCTTTACTTGGCGTGTTAGTTGGCTTATCTGTGCTTATTCCATTTGTAGGAGCGGCATTGGTGACTATTCCTGTCGCTGCGGTGGCATTATTCCAGTTTGGTTTAGAAACACAATTTTGGACCATATTAATTATCTATGGCGTGATCCAAGCACTTGATGGCAATGTGTTAGTGCCGTTACTGTTCTCTGAAGCGGTAGATTTAAACCCTGTGTTTATCATCGTTGCGGTATTGTTTTTTGGCGGTTTATGGGGCTTTTGGGGCGTGTTCTTCGCAATACCGCTGGCTTCATTAGTAAAAGCGCTTATTAATGCCTGGTCTTCTAAGCAGGTTGAGCTAATTGAAAGTTAGCTTAGTCTTAAAAAGTATAGAAAACGCACTTTACTGACTAATTGATTATTATAATTTAGCCGTGAAAAATGTAAAATAGGTTATAAGATATATCTTTTAGTAATATGGTGCGTTTTACATGGCAAATTTTTACCTTCCTGACGATGCTAATCAGCAAATTTATTTAGATGCGAATGCAACGACTCCTGTACTTCCTGAAATTGCTGATGTTGTTTCTCACACGATGCAAGTCTGTTTTGGTAATCCATCAAGCTCTCATATTACGGGTATTCAAGCAAAACACCTATTAGAACAAACGCGTAACAAAGCACGTGAAGTCATTGGCGCTACCGACGGTGATATTTTATTTACCTCTGGTGCAACAGAAGGTATTCAAACGGCGGTTGTTTCTACGCTTATTGCTGCAAAAAGTCATCAAATCGAGAATCCGGTATTACTTTATGGGGCAACAGAACATAAAGCGGTGCCAAATACCCTAAAACATTGGAACAGCGTGCTTGATATAAACGCACAGGTAATAGCTATTCCAGTAGATAAAAACGGTATTTTAGACCACGAGTTTATTCGTAAACATGCTGCGAATGCATTGATGATTTGCACCATGGCAGTAAACAACGAAACCGGTGTATTCCAAGATTTAAGCGCTATTGAGCAAGTCATTCGTAGTGAAAACACTCATGTGGCTTGGATGGTTGACTGCGTGCAGGCATTAGGTAAAACCAACTTAGCGCTAAGCCAAACTACCATTGATTACGCCCCATTTTCTGGCCATAAATTGTATGCCCCTAAAGGTATTGGCGTACTTTATATTCGTAAAGGCAGTGCGTATACACCATTTATTGCTGGCGGCGGTCAAGAAAGCGGTATGCGTTCAGGCACCGAAAACTTACCAGGCATTGCCGGTTTAAATAAGCTGTTCTCGTTATTACTTGATAAACAAAACCAAACATTCAAGCCAATTGAGCAGCTACATGCTTTTCGCGAGCAATTATTAGCTGCATTAACAGACACCTTTGGCAGCATCACGTTTAATCACAGTTTTGAGCATTCAGTGCCAACAACATTAAACTTTGCTGTGAACGAATTAACCAGTAAAGAGGTGATGGATTTATTTGATGCGGCGGGTATCCGTGTTAGTGGCGGTTCTGCATGTAGCTCAGGCGCAAATCGTAGTTTTGTTTTAGATGCGATGGGAGCCAGTGATTGGCAAAGTGAAAACGCGATACGTATGTCGTTTGGCCCAGCTGTTAACCAACAAGAGATTGACTTTGCTTGCGATAAAATCCGTTCTTTAAAGCCGATTCTAGAAGCAAACTGCTTGGTTGTATCTGATAGTACATCGCCTCAACACGAAGTGTGTGCGATTGGCTTAACACAGCTACGTCATCAAGCAGCGTGCTGTTGGCTATATGTAGACAGCAATAAAAACGCAGTGGTGATTGATCCTATTATCGAGCTTATTCCGCGTATGGCGAAAATTGTCGCAACACAAGGTCTAACAGTAAAAGCGATTTTAGATACCCATAATCACCAAGAGCGTTTATCGGCTCGTTGTTTATTATCAAAGGAGCTCGCAGAAAGTTATGTTGCTAATGAGATAGATGAACTTGGCTGGCCTAAAGATTCAGCAACCATCGAATTAAGCGATGCACGCTTAACGAAAGTAGCGACACCGGGTCATAGTGACGATAGTGTTAGCTATTTATTGTCAGATACACAAAGCGGTGATATCAGCTATTGCTTCTGTGGTGATTTAATCCTACCAGGTGGCTTAGGTAACACAGCAATTAGCGGAGGCGATGCTGCGAAAATGACTCAGTCATTAAAACAGCTTGCTATGGCAGTGCAAGATTCTACGGTAATTTGTTCAGGGCATGATTATCAGCAATGTTTTGCTATGGATTGGCATGCACAAAAGGCAACGACACCGTTATTAGCAAAACTATTAAGTGAACAAGTATCAGATGATGAGTTTGTTGAATTAAAGCAACAAGCGGATGAGCAAAAGCATACTGTAAGTCATTCTCTTTGTGGCTATGTTGAAACACTTGAAAGTGCACCAATGAAACAGCTTGCTGCAAGTGATGCTAAAGTAATGCTAAACGATAAAGCCACTTACTTAATTGATACTCGCGAACCGTATGAACATGGTGCGAATAATTTGGCTGAAATATTCACAGTTGCTGATAGTAAAGTGATCAATATTCCACTCAGTCGTATGGCAAACGCCATCGTGCAAGGGCAGCTTGAGAAAGACCATAGTTATATTTTGGTTTGCCGAAGTGGTAATCGTTCAAAACAAGCGGCAAACAATCTGTCGCAGTTAGGGTTTGAAAACGTTTATAACTTAAATGGCGGTTTAGCATTGCTTTAATAAGTAATACTAATTTGCTTAATTAAAAAAAGCCGCTCTATAGCTGTCTCTTGATCACAAGTCTGACTCAAGAGATTTAGCTAAATCGTAGCCTTCTAGGATGGCTTGTAATTTAAGCCATCCTTGCCATAACACGCTGACCGATGCACGCCCTGTGCGCTTGGTA
>NZ_JBECOT010000075.1:0-15733 GCF_040104395.1 Pseudoalteromonas sp. BZA4 | reverse complement strand
GCTGAAACCTTTGTACTGCCAGAGCGGAGAGAAAGACATTATCCAAGGTGTGTGAAAAAGAGACCTAGTCGATACCCAGAGCGGAAACCAAAAAAAATGCTTGCCAGTTCTTAACTGACAAGCATTAAGTTTTTTAACTGGGCTTTTTATTTTCGAATTTAGCCCAATTTATAGTAATAAACCCGCAAACAGGGTAGAATCGAGCGGTTAAATTATAGCTTGTTGGACTGTTTTTCCGACACTGAGGATAATATGAAATTTGAATTAGACCGCACTGACGGTAAAGCGCGCCGCGGCCGCTTGATTTTTGAACGTGGTGTTGTAGAAACACCAGCATTTATGCCTGTAGGTACTTACGGTACTGTTAAAGGTATGACGCCTGACGAAGTGAAAGATACTGGTGCACAAATCTGCCTAGGTAACACTTTCCACTTAATGTTACGTCCTGGTACAGAAATCATTAAGCAGCACGGTGATTTACACGACTTCATGAATTGGGATCGTCCAATTCTAACTGATTCAGGCGGTTTCCAAGTATTCAGCTTAGGCGCAATGCGTAAAATCACAGAAGAAGGCGTGATGTTCAGCTCACCAGTTAATGGTGAAAAAATCATGCTTTCGCCAGAAAAAGCGATGCAAGTTCAGCGTGATTTAGGTTCTGACATCGTGATGATCTTTGACGAATGTACGCCATACCCTGCGACAGAAAAAGAAGCTAAAGATTCTATGGAGTTATCACTTCGTTGGGCTAAACGCTCAAAAGAAGGTCATGGTGATAACCCAGCTGCGCTGTTTGGTATTATCCAAGGTGGTATGTACCCTGAGCTTCGTGCACAATCGCAAAAAGGCCTAGAAGAAATCGGCTTTGATGGTTATGCATTAGGTGGTTTATCGGTTGGTGAGCCGAAAAACGAGATGATCAATATTCTTGACCACTGTGCTTACAAAATGCCTGAAGACAAGCCTCGTTACTTAATGGGCGTTGGTAAACCAGAAGACTTAGTAGAAGCGGTTCGCCGTGGTATCGATATGTTTGACTGTGTAATGCCTACGCGTAATGCCCGTAACGGTCATTTATTTGTAACTGGCGGCATTGTTAAAATCCGTAATGCAGTACATAAAACAGACACCGGTCCACTGGATCCTGAGTGTGATTGTCATACGTGTAAAAACTATTCACGTGCATACTTGCATCATCTTGATAAATGTAATGAAATCTTAGGCGCACGTCTAAACACGATTCACAACTTACGTTATTATCAACGCGTGATGGAAGGCTTACGTAATGCCATCAGTAATGGCAAACTAGACGAATTTGTTGCAGATTTTTATGCACGCCGCGGCCAAGAAGTGCCAGAGCTTGCAGATACATCAGATTAAATTTTTAGAAAAATTAAAGAGGAAGTGAAATGAGTTTATTCATCTCAAACGCCCACGCAAGTGCGGCAGGTGCAGCACCAGCAGGTGGTGGCATGGAAATGCTAATCATGTTGGGTATTTTTGGTCTGGTATTTTATTTCTTAATCTACCGTCCACAAGCTAAGCGTGTAAAAGAGCATAAAGCACTAATGGGCGCAATGGCGAAAGGCGACGAAGTACTAACGCAAGGTGGTTTAGTAGGTAAGATTGCTAAAATCGCTGATGACAAAGACTTCATCGTGATTTCATTAAACGACCAAGCAGAAGTAACAGTACAAAAATCAGCTGTTTCTGCAGTATTGCCAAAAGGCACTATGAAGTCGCTATAACAATAAAAATAAGGACTCACACGTGTTAAACAAGTTTCCATTATGGAAGTATTTACTTGTTCTTGTAGTGTTAGTCGTTGGTATTTTATATGCCTCTCCAAATTTGTATGGCCGAGATCCGGCCATACAAGTATCGGGCACTAAAGGTACTGATGCTGACCTCAGCGTACTCGATAAAGTAAATGCGACTCTCAAAGAACATAACGTTACTGTTAAATCAAGCAAACTTGAAGACGGACAAATCCTAGTTCGTTTTAAGAATGTTGAAGACCAACTAAAAGCGCAAGATCTACTGCGTGATTCCCTTAGTGAAGATTATATCTCTGCAATCAATATGGCGCCTGCTCAACCAGAGTGGTTAAAGTCACTGGGTGGTAACCCAATGAAACTAGGCCTAGATTTAAGCGGTGGTGTTCACTTTACTATGGAAATCGACATGGCGACGGCGGTTGATACTCAGCTTGAGCAAATGGAACAAGATTTCAAAAGTGACTTACGTGAAGAAAAATTGCGTTATCGCACCATTCGCCGTGTAGCGAACAGCGAGCGATTACGTGTTGAAATGCGTAACGAAGAAGATAAAGACGCAGCAGAGCGTTTCTTATCAACACGTTACCCATTAAACGTTTACGTTGATGATAGCAGCAGCGACAATGCTTTTTATGCCAGCATGAGCGAACAAAAGCTTAAAGAAATTCGTGACTACGCTATCAAACAAAATGAAACAATTATCCGTAACCGTATTAACCAAATCGGTGTTGCAGAGCCCAACGTACAGCGCCAAGGTGCTGAGCGTATTATCGTGCAACTTCCGGGCGTACAAGATACAGCGCGTGCTAAAGAGATTCTGGGTGCAACAGCAACCCTAGAGTTCCGCGAAGTTGATGAAAACGCAGATGCAAGTGCAGCCCTGCAAGGCCGTTTACCGCCAGGTACAGAAATGATCATGGCGCGTGAAGGTTACCCTGTGGTACTTAAGCAGCGCATCATTCTTGAAGGTAGCCACATCACTGGCGCGCAATCAGGTATGGATGAGTATCAACGTCCACAAGTTAGCATTACGCTAGACAGCAAAGGTGGCGCAAAAATGAATGCGTTCACTAAGCGTGCTATCGGTAAACGTATGGCAACGGTATTCATTGAATACAAGCCATCAGGTAAAACAGATGAAAACGGAAAAGCACTTCCACCAATTAAAGTTGAAGAAGTGATTAACGTAGCGACGATTCAAGCGCGTCTTGACCGTTCATTCCGTATTACTGGTATCGATAACCCAGCTGAAGCACATAACCTAAGCCTATTACTTCGTGCCGGTGCACTTGTTGCGCCAATTCAAATCGTTGAAGAGCGCACAGTAGGTCCAAGCTTAGGTCAAGAAAACATTGAAGCAGGTATGACAGCAGTTGTGCTTGGTTTTGTGTTTGTTCTTGTATTTATGCTTTTCTATTACAAAGGTTTCGGCATGGTGGCAAATTTGGCACTGGGCGCAAACTTAGTATTAATTGTGGGTGTGATGTCGCTTATTCCAGGTGCAGCGTTAACGCTACCGGGTATTGCTGGTATCGTATTAACCGTCGGTATGGCCGTTGATGCCAACGTACTTATCTTCGAGCGTATTCGTGAAGAACTTGCTGATGGCCGTAGTCCACAACAGGCCGTTCACTTTGGTTACGACAGCGCATTTAGCACAATTTTAGATGCTAACATCACAACGCTTATCGCAGCAGTGATCCTATTTGCAGTGGGTACTGGTCCTATTGCTGGTTTCGCAGTAACGCTAGCGATTGGTATTATCACCTCTATGTTTACAGCCATTGTTGGTACCCGTGCGGTAATCAACTTATTCATTGGCGGTAAACGTATTGATAAGTTGTCGATTTAGGAGTCAGCATGCAAATTTTAAAACTCGGTGGTAAAACACTCCCGTTTATGAAGTTAAGAAAGTTTGCCATGACATTATCAACTTTGTTGATTTTGGCTTCTTTCGTATCGTTTTTTACTAAAGGCTTGAATTTTGGTCTCGACTTCACTGGCGGTACCGCTGTTGAGGTAGGCTTTACACAAGCACCTGATCTTAAAGACGTTCGTGATGCAATCACTGAAAGTGGCTTTGAAGATTTCTCGGTGCAACTGTTTGGCTCAAGTAAAGAAATTTTAGTGCGTCTTGCTCCGCAAGGTCCTGGCGTAAAAGCAGAAGTAATTGGTAACCAAATCATTACGGCATTACAAAAAGTAGAGTCGACAGTAGAAATGCGTCGTATCGAATTTGTTGGCCCAAGTGTTGGTGAAGATCTAAAAGAGCAGGGTGGCCTTGCCATGTTAACTGCACTTATCTGTATCTTAATTTACGTTGCGTTTCGTTTTGAATGGCGTTTTGCGGTAGGTGCTGTATCGGCACTATTACACGACGTTATCATCACATTAGGCTTATTCTCAGTACTTGGCCTAGAGTTTGACTTAACGATTCTTGCGGCTATTTTGGCGGTAATAGGTTACTCACTGAACGATACTATCGTTGTATCTGACCGTATCCGTGAAAACTTCCGTAAAGTGCGTATTGATGACACGATTGAAATTATCGATATCTCATTAACGCAAACGTTAAACCGTACCCTAGTAACATCAATCACCACTATTCTAGTATTGATTGCGTTATTTGGCTGGGGTGGTCAAACGATCCACGGTTTCGCAACGGCATTACTGTTTGGTGTGTTCATCGGTACTTATTCATCTGTTTATGTTGCTTCAGCTGTAGCAATTGCAATGGGTGTAAGTAAAGAAGACTTAATTCCAGAAGTAATTGAAAAAGAAGGTGCGGATCTCGATCCTATGCCTTAATAAGTGATACAAAAAGAAACCGCCCTAGGGCGGTTTCTTTATTTTTAAACTTACTTTGCCTGATACTATTTGGCCTTATAATTATTTAACAACGCTTCCATAATGTGCTCAATTGCCACTCCTGCATAAAGTTTGCTGATGTAATATTTATATTCATTACAAAATGACTCGTTCTCGATAATTGAGCCGAAAATGCTCGGTTGCTCAAGAAAAGCAAGTGGTGAAATTCGTGATGCATGAGCTGCCTGCTGTAATGTTTCAGCCATATCATCGATAACTTCTAAAGACTGACTTTGTTGAGACGAATGCGTGTCGCTGTATAAGCACCAAGCTGCAATCACTAAATTAGCAATCGCACTATTACCACCAATTTTAAGGTTTTCTACAATCGTAGGTACTAAAAACGTGGAGACTTTACTTGCGCTTTGAGAGCAAATTCTTGCAAGGCTGTCCTTGATGTTAGGGTTTGCAAATCGAGTTATCAGCGTTCGCTTATAATCACTCAGATCAATACCAGGCACGTCATCTAAAATCGGTGTTACTTCGTTACCCATGAAGCTGCTTACCACTGTTGCAAATAAGGGATCTGAAATTGTTTGCTCTATGGTTTGATAGCCACGCAAAGACCCGAGTATTCCCAAAACAGTATGGCTTGCATTTAATAAGCGAATTTTCATGGTTTCATAAGGCGTAACATCATTGACTATTTGCGCACCTACTTTCTCCCAAGCTGGGCGTTGTTGACAAAATTTATCCTCGATGACCCATTGGTGAAAAGGCTCGCAAGTGACAGGCCATGAATCAATCACTCCCAGCTGTTCTGCTAGAGCAATATCTTTATCAGTGGTTGCAGGGGTAATACGGTCGACCATTGCATTAGGAAAGCTAACTTGGTTTGCTACCCAATCAGCAAGCTCTGAGTCATATGAATTAATGTAAGTAACTAACATTTTTCGTATCACATCACCATTGTGTTGAACATTATCACAAGACTGAACTGTAAACGGTTTTTGTCCACTCTTTCTGCGGCTATCTAAAGCAGCAGCAAGGTAACCAAAAATCAGCTTTGGCTTGTTTGGGTTTGCTAAGTCATGTTGTATATCGGGGTTTGAAAAATCGAACTCGCCGGTTGATGGATCATAGTTATAACCCCCTTCGGTTATTGTTAATGAAACAATCTGGGTTTCCTCAGCGGCCATTTTATTTATAACAGCTTCTGGATCATCTGGTGCTAATAGAAAATCAGTTAAACAGCCAATTATTTGCACATCAGTTTTGCCATTTGGGTGCTTTACCAATAGGGAATACAGATAATCTTGTGCTGCTAGAGATTGCTTAATAGCCCGATCAGTCTCGCGTAATCCTATACCGCATATGCCCCAACTTAGATCGCCAGTATGGTTGATGTAGTTATCAGTATAGAAAGCTTGATGAGAGCGGTGAAATCCGCCCACACCAACATGGACAATCCCGGCTTTTAGTGATTGTCGGTTATAACGCGGCACTGATATAGATGTAGGAAAAGAGCTCAGTGTTGAGTTATTTAAAGAAAGTGCGCTCATGTTTTGCCCCCGAGCAGTTAAACGGCTGAAAATTGTTTTCTACGCTGCATAGCCCAATACGCACTCGCGAAGTAAATGATGGTACAAGCGAATCCACTATTGAAAAATAATGTTCTATTGTGTTCATAGGAAGCAACATCTGGTGAGTTGAACATAGCATTTGCTGCTAGCACGACAGTTATACCTAAACTTAACCAAGCAACCGTAGTGAGTACTTTGGTCAACAGGCGTTGATCAAGAATAAATGCTGGTTCATTGGCTGCTTGCTCGGCGTGAAATCTTTCTACTTTTTTATCAAAATTAGTCAGTTCAGCTTCTTCTTTAGGATACTTCTGCGCAGCTCCATTTCGTTTTGCTAATAAAATATATACGACAATACTGAATACCCAAGTTGGTAAGAAAAGATAGTAAAATGGGATTATATTGATTGCGTTTAATGTAAATCCGAACACTAGGCCAAGTGCCCATGCAATAACAGCCGCAGAGCTATGCTCAAGCTTTTTGTAGGTAACCCAATAACGAGTTAGGCCAATTTTTGGAAATAAAAAGTGTTCAGCAAAAACGATAGCGCCAACTGGTACGACTAAAAGCCCTGCGTATGTAAGAAGTGGCAGTAACTTAGTAAATACAAATGGAAAGCAGGCAATTAAAACAGTAACTATACCCACTAAAAATGTCGTTCTGGTACGCGAAAGGTTACTAAATATAGCTTGTGCAGCAAGACCTGCACGGTACAAGTTTGCGTTTGCTGTTGTCCAGCCTGCAACAATAACAATAACTAACCCAGATAACCCAAGAGCATGGAACGCAACATCACCAGGATCTAGCTCCGTAATAGACTTTTTCACCAGGACAGCTGTGCCCGCACCCATAATACCAGCAGAGATCCAAGCGATATAGTGACCAAATAACATCCCCGCTGATGTGCATAAACCATAGCTTTTTTTCTTCGCGTAACGTAGCAAAGCCATGTCTATTAATCCAAAGTGAGTGATGGTGTTCGCAGCCCAAGAAAAACCGATGACTTCTAATAGCCCTATACCTGGCTCACCATTGGCATCTAACCCAGTCCATACGGAGACACTGCCAATGTGCATGAAGTCTCCCCAACTCGAGACTGAGGTTTCACCAATGACCGAATTGGCAAGTTCAGGCATGAGTACTAATGGACCGCTGATGAACATAACAAATAACCACGGAGCACAAATACCGGAGAATTGCGATACAGCGTTAAAACCATACATGGCAACCAATACAACGATAATGCCAACGGCAAGAACGACCATGACAAACCATGCGTTTGTTGGATACCAATTTAATTGCGCGGGAATATCAAGTGCAAAGCGAACAGCCGTTGCAGAGACGGTGATCATAGCAGCAGATATTACTGTAAAGATTATGACGTTCGCCCAGTTATATAACCGGGTCATTGAGTTTCCTGCTATTTTTTGAAGGTAAGTATATAAACTCAGGCGTGTTTCAACAGCGATTGGAGTTGTGATTAGTGTCCAGCTCAGCACGGCGAGAATATTACCAATTAGCAAGCCAAGCAGAATATCCGTCATGGTTGCGCCAAGTGCGACAAAGGTGGCGCCAAATACAAACTCAGTAGCAGCAACATGCTCACCTGCGTATAAACCTAAAAAATGTCTCCATCCTTTGAGCTTATGTTTTGCAATAGGTAATAGCTCTTCTTCTATGTGGTTTAGGTCTTTATGATCAGTATTCATAAGTAACGATCCCAGTGCTTTTTAGGCATGCTGATTTGTAAGCAAATAGCTTAACTGCATCTTTATTTATGTGTTCATTGTTTAACACTTAAAACTTTTTATTAAATAAATAGAAAATTTCAAAATTCAACACGCCCATAATTGTTGTCATTTATCATTTACATAAAAGTAAATGCTCGTTTTGAGCAGATTTATTCTTAGTGGGCATAATCCTATTCTGTTTGTTGTTTGTCAATGTTGATGAATCAGTCTATTTAATCGGCGGGTTGTCATTAATAAGCCGAAGTGATTGCACTAGTTTAGCAAATTTAAACCTCATTAAATTAAGCTTGGTAAGGTTGTTATCTTTTAATTAATTCCATCAATGTCTTATTTTATGTTTATTTTTTCTCAAAGAGCCGTTCACATAAAAGAGGATTAGTTTTATCCATTTTAATTTCTCTTTTACCAATTCTAATTTCATTTCATTAGAATTCGAGCTCTATTTCTTGATGTTGACAAATGTATTAGAGTTAGGAATATGCTCATAATGTTGTCATTTGCTCTTTTTGGGCGTTAAATTCTAGATGTTGATCAAGCTAGGACAAATTAAAATGGAGAACACGCATATGAAAACAAATCAACAACCTAAGTTTTGCCGTATATGGAAATGGATCAGTGAACGCTATTTAAACGTAGTGTGGCGTAAATCTATTGCAGCCATTATGTTGCTATATTCTCAGTCAGGTTATGCAGATGATATTTTTGATGTTCACAGCCACCTAAGTGGCGATTGGCTAGGGGCAAGAGATAAGCTAGCAGAGCAAGGTGTGGATATTCGCTTAAGCTACTTCAGCCAAACGGCGCATAACTTAAAAGGAGGAGAAAGCACAGAAACAGCCTATGCTGATCAGTTTTTTGTCGGTGGCTACTTTAATTTAGAAAAATTGCTTAACTGGTCGGGTGCTGAATTTAAGGTTGAGCTTACCAATCGTAATGGCGAACTTATTAATGAAAAAGCAAATCTGCCAGTTTTGCTGCAATCGCAACAAATTTATGGACGAGGCAATGTCACGCGTTTAACTCAGCTCTCTCTAACTCAACATTTATTTGAAGATCAACTGAGTATTAAAGTGGGTCGAATTTACCCAAGTGCTGATTTTTTGCCATGAGTTGTGCTTTTCAGCACCTGACATTTTGCAGTGGCGGCTCATCCAATTATTTGAGTAGTAGTTGGTATGGTGACCCTCTCAGTGCACTAGGGGGCAACTAACATACAAAGTCACTGATAATTTGCTATTTAAACTAGGCTGTTATGATTCAAACCCTGCAGCTATGTCATTAAATCAAGGGTTAAAATTAATAACATCAGGTGATGTTAACGGAACGACCTTGCTCGGTGAGCTGGAATATAAACGCCAATACAAGAATGGTTTAGATGGAGATTATCGGTTTGGCGTTGTCCGCAGTAGTTTAGATAAAACTAAATTAGTCAATAATGCGAATTTTTCAGATGATGAAGTACTCGTAAGGGAGCATGAGTACCCGATTGAGTTAAATTATAATTATGTTGTTACCCCAGCAATACAGTTAATGCCTAATATTCAGTATATCATCGACCCTAATGGTGATAATGATGCTGAGAATGCAGTGATTGCGGGTTTGCAGCTGAGTTTAAATTTTTAGCTAAAGCTTTTAAATTGACGTTATTTATCAGCAAGTGCTCGACTTTTTCATGCAGTTGCGAATGGCTTGCGGTTATTAACACTTTATGAAATACATAGGCACCTCACTAATTTTGAAACAAATTTAGTTAGGTGCTTTTTTAGTTGAGAGTGTGAACCCTAAAATTGTTATTCATGACAGATTATGTATAGAATAGCCGCTGAATAGCTGATTTTGCTAATCATTTACCTCATTTATTGTTCAAACAGGCGTATAAAATGGCTTCAATTCCTAGCAATGATAATCAAAAATTAGAGGAAGCAGCGAGGGCTGGCTGGCTCTACTATGTTGCTGGTAAAACACAAGATGAGATAGCCAAGCAACTTAATACGTCTCGCCAATCTGCGCAAAGGCTTGTGGCTTTGGCAGTATCGCAGGGGTTAATAAAAGTACGATTAGAGCATCCAATTCGACGTTGCATGGAGCTTGCTGATGCACTACAAAATCGATACGGTTTGCTTAGTTGTGAAGTGGTGCCTAGCGAGAGTAGCGATATTAATTCTACCATTGGCTTGGCTCAAGCGGGTGCCGCAGAAATTGAAAGGCAGCTAAAGCAGCGCCATGCAAAAATCATTGCGTTTGGTACTGGAAGAGTGTTGCGTGCATGCGCAGAGGAGCTTCCTACTATGCAATGCCCACACCATCGTATTGTATCTTTAGTTGGAAATATTGCTCAGGATGGCTCAGCAAGTCGCTATGAAGTTGCAATTCATGTTGCAGAAAGGGTTGGTGCGCAACACTTCCCTATGCCAGTTCCCGTTATAGCAGGGTCTGAAGCTGATAAAGCAGGCTGGCAGCAATTAACGCATGTTAAAAATGTACATCAACTCGCATCACAAGCTGATGTTTCATTTGTTGGTATTGGAGATTTAGGAACAAATTCTCCCCTTCATTTAGACGGCTTTGTTACTCGACATGAACTAGCTGCGCTTGACGCTATTGGTGCAACAGGTGAAGTAATTAGCTGGATTTTCGATAGCGAAGGACATCTCGTCGAATCAGAAATAAATAATCGCGTGACGAGTGCAGTACTTTCTCCAACCAATGATAAACGAGTAGTTGGGATTGCAGCTGGTGATAGTAAAGTGCCAGCCATTGCAGGAGCGATCGAATCAGGAATGATCAATAGTCTCATTACAAATGAACTAACAGCAGAAGCACTGTTGCTGAGGTAAGTCTTGGTATTATTAAGTTTACTAATTTGGTAACAAGTGACAGTTTTACAGTGGTTTATGATTTTTAAAAACGAGTCTAACTATACTCTCGGAGACATTATGAAACACCTGATGTTTAGCGTGTTTATACTTCTAATGCTTAGTGCTTGTGACGATAAGCCTGAGCCAGAACAGACTGATGTGCAGCAAATACCTGAGGTAACACTTCAGCAGCAGTTCGACAGCTATAAAGGGTTGGCTTGGCAAGTTGTAGAAGCACTACAAAACCAATCAACTGCTCAGCAATTACAAGACTTGACGCTTAAGCTAATTACTTCATCAACAGGCTTGTTTTTGAATCTAAAAGCACAGCTGCCAGAGTGTGAGGCAAGCTTGCAAGCGATGGCAGACGCTACAGAGTTTCAGCAACAACAAAGTGATGATACAGAGGCGTTGAAGAATGTAATAACAATTAATGTAGAGCCTGAACTACCTGAGTTTGCTGCGCCAAGCTGTTATCACGCACAAAAGTTATTACTTAATCCGCTCGCAGTTTATAAATTTGCGCAACAAGCTGATTTAGCACAGAGTGATTACCAAAAGGCTAAATTAAAAATGACTGATAATTTTGCCCGCATTAAGCAGCTTGAGCTGATCACCGCTATTGAGTAATCTGCACTCGTCATAGCCTTGCCATAAAATTGTCATACAAGGTTGATAATTTACCCACCTATTTGTATTACTAACGCTAGGTGTAAGGTGAACGCACAACTACAGCAGATCTTAGATAACAGTGCAATTGAGACCTTGTTTCAACCTATCTTTGATATTTCTAATCAACATATTTTGGGTTATGAGGCATTAAGCCGCGGCCCGAAAGGGTCTGAGTTAGAAATGCCGAGTGCATTATTCAGTGCAGCTATTGCTTGCCATAAGATCTCTGAATTAGAGCTACTTTGCCGCAGTAGAGCAATTGAGAACTTTGTTAAGCTCAATCTAGAAGGCAAACTATTTTTAAATGTAAGCCCTAAAACCTTACTTGACCCTTGCCATCCTAAAGGTGAAACATTACACCTAGTTGAACACTTTGGCCTTGCAACTAACCGGGTAGTAATTGAAGTTACAGAACAAGAAAAAGTCGATGATGGCTTTTTATTGATAAAGACCATTGCTCATTATCGTGAGTTAGGCTTTTCGATTGCTATTGATGACTTAGGGGCTGGCTATTCGGGTTTAAAGCAGTGGTCTGAGTTATGCCCTGAGTTTGTAAAAATAGACCGCTACTTTATCGACCACTGCGATCAGAGTGTGGTTAAAAAAGAGTTTTTAAAGTCAATTATAGAGCTTGCAAAAGCCACCAATACGCAAGTTATCGCAGAAGGCATAGAACGGGCAGAGGAGCTTCGTTTACTCGAAAGCTTAGGTGTGCAACATGCACAAGGCTTTTTACTCGAAAGACCGAGCTTACAGCCAAGTTACGAAATTAATATCCACTGCTTAAAGCACTTAGAGTCATCAGATAATAGCAATGCATTTGAGCAGTCTATGGCGATTGGTTGGTTGGCAGTCGAGCACGCCAGCATAGAAGCAACAACCCGCTGTAAAGATGCCCACAGTATCTTTGAGCAAGATAAAAGCTTAACGAGTTTAGCCGTATTAGAGCACAATATTCCTGTTGGTTTATTACACCGAGATCAACTCACTGAAGTGTTTGCCGCTCCCTATGGCCATGCACTTTATGATAAGCAACCAGTTACTTCTTTAATGGATAAACAGCCGTTAATCGTTGACGAAAACGAGTTACTCGATACGGTGAGTCAGCAAATTACCGAATTTGAGTTTGATATTCGACGCCACATTGTGATTACCCGAAGTGGTGAATACTTAGGTTTGGCGCCATTGCGTAATATCTTAAAACACATTACCGAAGAAAAAATCCGCCATGCACAACATGCCAACCCGCTGACTATGCTGCCGGGTAATGTCGCGATTAACGAAGCAATTGAGCTGAGGCTTCGTAATAATTATCCGTTCTCACTCGCGTACGTTGATTTAAACCACTTTAAACAGTTCAATGACCTGTACGGTTATGCCAGTGGTGACAGCGTTATAAAATTACTTGCAGAAGTCATCGTAGAGGCCTGTAGTACTAGCAAAGGGTTTGTCGGGCACATTGGTGGTGATGACTTCATGGTGGTGTTTGATAAAAATGATGCAGAGCAAGTTTGCCACGACATCATTAGTAAGTTTGAGCTGCAGTCTCGCGCCTTTTTCACCCCAGAACATATTGAGCAAGGGGGTTATTGGGCAAGCAATCGAGAAGGTAAAAAGCAGTTTGTGCCACTTCTTACATTATCAATCGGTTTAGTTAAGCCTGATTTAGAGCTGTGTATTAACAGCCACCAAGTCGCAGCGCTGGCAACTGATGCGAAAAAAGAGGCCAAGCGTTATCAGAGTAGCCATTTGTTTGTATGTAAACGTAGCCGACCAGCCCCGGCAGTGGTGCGTTTAAGCAGCCAAAAAGATGAAGTGATATCTATCAGTTCATGAAGAAATTTTAAGTTCGCTTAATTTTACTTGTGTCCCTGTTTAACTGGGTGTAGCTTAAAAAAAACACATAAACAAAAATAACAATGAAGCGACTATGTAGTGCAATCCTAGTATTGCTAAGCCTAGGATACAGCCTTACCACAGAAGCTAACAATGTGGTCAATTTAGCGATTGAACAACGCCCACTGTATAAACGCGATTATTATCTTCATGAATTGCTGGCAGCGGCTTTACGCGCCAGTAATTATCAAGCAGAAATCAACGAAGTTCTGGTTCACCCTCATCAACAACGTACCTTGCTGATGCTCGATGAAAAGCAGGCCGATGTGTTTTGGAGTATGACAAGCCCCGAGCGAGAACACCTTGCAATAGCAGTTAAAGTACCTTTGTTTAAAGGCTACATTGGTAAACGCGCATTACTCACTAAGCGAGCGTTTTTACCGCGTTTTAAAGATGTAAAAACGAAACAAGGTTTAGCGCAGTTTAGTGCCATTCAAGGCCATGATTGGCCCGATACTAAAATCCTTGCGCAAAACGGCTTAACAGTCAGGCCGCTGGCAAATTACCAGGCAATGTTTAGCTTAGTGATCAGAGGGCGAGTTGATTATTTTCCGCGTTCGTTCATTGAGGTCATTTCTGAAATGGAACAAATCAAAAGTGACGAGCTGGCTATAGTGCCTGACCTTTATATTAGCTATCCAACGGCATTTTACTTTTTTGTCAGTAACCACAAGCCTGAATTGGCAGAAGCTCTGTTAAAAGGACTCAAGGTGATGAAAAGCACGGGCGAATTTGAACAGTTATTTGCCAGTTACTTTGCTGAAGACTTGGCTAAGTTGCCATTTAAAGAAGGTGAAGTCATAGAGATAAAACTCGACAACGATTATTTTCAGCCACAAAAAAAGGAGCCTTAGCTCCTTTTTTGCATTTTTACATTACAACCCGCTATTAGCGAAGTAGTGACTCAGTTAACACTGGGCGAATTTCACGAATGATCGCTTGAGTTAACTTAGGTGCACCACAAATGATGTTGCCGCTTTGGTTGTAGTTAATACCACCTGCGAAATCAACAACCATACCGCCAGCTTCTTTAACTAAAAGCTCGCCTGCTGCTGTGTCCCATGGCTTAAGGCCAATTTCAAAGAAACCATCAACACGGCCCGCTGCAACATAAGCCATATCTAATGCAGCAGAACCTGCACGGCGGATATCAGCAGTGTGCACGAAAAGTGCTTTAAACGCTTCAGAGTATGCGTCTAAGTGGTGCTTTTGTTTGAATGGGAAACCAGTTGCAAGTACAGAACCTGCTAACTCGTTAGTTTTAGTTACGCGTAAACGCTTGCTGTTAAGCTGTGCGCCTTGACCACGAGAAGCAGTGAATAATTCACCTCGGATTGGATCATAGATAACAGCTTGGTCTAAACGACCTTTAACTTTAAGTGCAATAGATACTGCGAAATGAGGGATACCCTTGATGAAGTTAGTTGTGCCATCAAGAGGGTCTACAATCCATTGGTAATCTGCATCTTTACCTTTATGCTCACCAAGCTCTTCACCTACGATAGTGTGATCAGGGTAAGATTTTAAAATGGTATCACGAATTGCGGCTTCAGCTTCTTTGTCGATGTTAGTCACTAAGTCGTTAGTGCCTTTTTGTTGTACATCAACTTTTGATAAATCTTCACTTGCGTGAAGTAAAATTTTGCCTGCGTTACGCGCAGCGCGAACCGCAATGTTTAACATTGGATGCATAGCATTACCTTTGGGTTGTAAAAGAACGAATATATTTAAGCCGGCGTATTCTAGCGATTTCTAGCGTAAAGTAAACAATAAACTCGAATAAATTAGTTTGTTTTTTGTACAGTTCTGATTTTGTTGTTGATTTAATTTCAGAAGAAGGGGTTAGTGGTCAGCCGCCAGTTTGAAATTTGCATTCTGAAAAATTCGTGCCTATATAAAGTTTTTATACTTAAAAGGATGCAAGTATGAATTTTGAAAAATTAGAGGTATGGAAGCGTTCAGCAAGATTAAGTGCTGACATCTACAAAGAAACGACAGATCTAAATGATTTTGGCTTTCGCAATCAGCTCACACGTTCTGGTTTATCAATACCGAGTAACATCGCAGAAGGTATGGTGAGAATCAGCAAAAAAGAATGGGTGCGTTTTTTAGATATATCAAGATCGTCCATAGCAGAAACACGAACGCAAATTTATATCGGAATTGAGATTAAATACATTGATGCTGCCATAGGCAGAGCTTGGGTGAGTGAAACGGAAGAGCTATCAAAAATGTTGACATCTCTTATGCATAGGATCGAAGCTGATAGCTGATAGCTGATAGCTGATAGCTGATAGCTGATAGCTGATAGCTGATAGCTGATAGCTGATAGCTGATAGCTGATAGCTGATAGCTGATAGCTGATAGCTGATAGCTGATAGCTGATA
>NZ_JBECOT010000074.1:0-16706 GCF_040104395.1 Pseudoalteromonas sp. BZA4 | reverse complement strand
AAATCAAAACACACCGCCAAGTGAAAGAGCCGTAAAAACTTCACGCGCTTTAAGTCAGAAAAAAGACTAGTTACCTCTTGCTTGACTCGCCCTTGAAAGGGTGAGATTGCGCAAGCCTAATGTTCAATGGCGATGTTTTTTGGCTTGACTCTTTAACCTTAAACATTCGCCAACTTTACTTCTTAGCTGATATTCCACCTTGATAGGTATACACCAGACTGGCACCGACTGAAAACAAGAAGTAGCTTACTATTACTGCTCTTAGTTCTTTCCAAAAAACTATTAGCTAGGCCTTTCCTAACATAACTAAAATGGTTTAAATCCCAAAAAACGAAAGCTACCATCAATATAGTTGCGGTAGCTCTCATCAAGTCAATATAGTATTTCTTCACATCAGAGCCAGAACTTGATACCTGCAACAAAAGCAGTATCACGCGTACTTTGCCCATTTAACTTCGCAAAGTCGGCTGTATTACCAAATTTATTTGTCCACTCAACGCCAACATAGGGAGCAAACTGGCGGGTAAACTCATAACGAACCCGAAAACCAATAGCACTGCTAGATAAGCCACTACCAAGGTTATTTTGGACGTCATCCTTACCGTAAAGCGTCAACTCTGCTCGTGGTTGAACAATTAACTTTTGAGTAAGTAATAGCTCATACTCAGCTTCGATCGAAAATGCACTATTACCTTGCTCTCCTAAATACGCAGTCATATCAATTTCAAACCAGTAGGGGGCTAGACCTTGTAAACCAAAAGCTAGCCATTTGCGGTTTTCACCTTCGTTATTGTAATCAAGTCGAATACCGACTTGTGTATCCCAATAAGCAGATATTGCGTGGCCCCATAGAAAATCTGTTTGGTTCTCCTCTAAATTACCTTCGCTAAAATCTCCCTCAGTTTTGATGACTAATCTATCAAAAGTAGTGCCATACCATGCCTGAAAGTCAAAAACACCTGCGTTTGTTTGCTCATTATATTCAAGACGATCCCCTAGTAGCGCGTAAAATGAATGCTCATCTGCCAAAGTCAGTCGTTTGTCGCTACTGAGTGCATAAGGACCTTCAGTCAAAGTTGTACCTGCTGCATAAGCATGGGGGTCTCTAGCATCTTTAGGTGCATCTCCACCTTGTGCTTGCATTTTAGAATCACCCATCTCAGTCATCTCATCTTTTGCAGATACAGATACACTTATAAGGGGCAAACCTATTAATAATAGTCTTAACGTATTGGTTAGTATTAATTTTTTCATGATACAACTACCTCTCTAAACATACCTGCATCCATGTGGAATAATAAATGGCAATGCCATGCCCAGCGACCTACGTCATGAGGTGTTGTTAAAAAACTAATTCTTTGCGCTGGTTGTACAGGGATAGTATGGCGACGAACCTGTACATCACCTTTTTCATTCTCCAAATCGCTCCACATACCATGCAGGTGCATGGGATGTGTCATCATTGTATCGTTTTGTAAAATAACTCTTAAACGTTGATTATGCTTCATGTGAACTGGCGTGCTTTTTCCAAATTCCAAGCCATCAAATGACCAGCTATAACGCTCCATGTTTCCAGTTAAATGTAATTCAATTTCAGCCTCTGGCTCTTGCTGGTTTGTAATTCCCTCAAGAGAATGTAAATCTGCAAGTGTTAAAACACGGCGTCCATTTTTACGTAAACCTATACCGGGATCATCAAGGTTTGTTCTAGGCATATCAACACGCATATCAACAGAAGCTCCATACTCTGTTTTTGCATGACGCACTTTAGTGCTAGCAACAGCTAATGGGTTTTTAGTCATTCCATGTTTACTATGATCCATTGCCATCGCTCCATGACCCATTGCACTATGATCCATTTTATTAGAATTCATGCCCGACATGTCTGCCATACCTGCCATCGCGGAATGCTCACCACCTTGGGCCATATTCCCCATCATATCTGTCATCGTTAACCATTCAACGGGATCTAGAGCAGGTACTGGTGCATCAATATTAGGTGCCATTGATAAAGTACCTTTAGCATAACCTGAGCGATCCATGCTTTGTGCAAAAATCGTATATGCATCATTTTTTGGCTCGACAAGTACATCATAAGTTTCACCGGGACCAAATCTAAATTCATCTACTGTCACAGGTTCAACATTTTGTCCATCAGCTTGTACAACTGTTAACTTCAGCTCAGGTATTCTTACATCAAAAAACGTATTGCTAGAACCGTTAATAAATCTAAGCCTAACCTTTTCGCCAGCTTTAAACATTCCACGCCAGTTTGTCAAAGGCGCACAACCATTCATTAAAAAAGTCATTGCAGATGCTGATAAGTCTGCAAGATCTGTAGGGTTCATTCTCATTTTATTCCACATTTCCCGGCGTTGTAGCGCATTTGAAACGCTGCTATTTGAAATGTCATCAAAAAACTCTGGAACAGTAGGTTGATTAAAGTTAAATACATCGCTCTGTACTTTTAACTTGCGAAACAAATCCATTGGGTCATCATCAGTCCAATCAGACAATTGGATGACATGCTCATTGTCAGCACTAATAATATCCTTTTCTCTTGGCTCAATAATTAATGCGCCGTACATACCTGTCATTTCTTGAAAACCACTGTGTGAGTGATACCAATATGTGCCGCTTTGTTGCAGCTTAAATTTATAAACAAAGGTTTCACCCGGCATTATACCTTTAAAGCTAATACCCGGTACGCCATCCATTTGATACGGAAGAATGATCCCATGCCAATGAATTGAACTCGGCACTGATAATTTATTCGTTACCCTGATAGTAACGTCATCACCTTCTCTGAGGCGCAAGGTAGGAGCTGGTATTGAGCCATTGATTGTTGTAGCCATTCTTACAACACCTGTGAAGTTTACTGGTGACTCATCTATCACCAGATCTATGACTTCCCCACTTAGTTCGGGCGCAGTACCTGTTGAAGTTCCAGCAAGCAAAGATGAAGCTGCATGAAGAACACTTGGAAAAGCAGCTAATACACCGCCAGCAGCTAATCCTTGTACAAAGCGTCTACGTGGCGTAGAAACTTGATGTAATGGATTGTTGTTTCTCATTTTACTCTCCGTTGTTTGACCAATAAATTAATGTGACCAATGAATGTGCTTAATCTTCCATTCACCATTTTGTTTTTCCAGCACCATCGTTTCCATGCCTTGATAATCGCGTTCAACACCTTTATGAGTACCTGTAGTTTGACTGCGCGACGCAGAGATAGCGGTATTTCCAAGTATCGTCACTTGATGTTCAAGTGTGTCGCTCTTCATCGCTGCTAAATACTTCATATCCGACAACATATGATGATGAGCATATTCATCAGCGCTCCTTTCAACGCGGCCTCCCTCGAAGATGGTGACATCATCCGCTAACTGCGCTCTAGCCTGTTTTTGATTGCCAGTTTCAAGTGCTTGATGAAATGCCAAAACAACTTTTGCGGCTGGGGTATCTATACCTTTAAACAAACCTTTGTCTTTGTTCTTATCACCATGAGCGTTTGCTGCGAAACTAAACGTCATTAATAAAACGAGTAATATATTTATTGTTTTCATTTTCATTCTCTCTTTTAGGTTTTAATTTGCAGGGCCAACAACACTAGTAAGCCCAGCCGTTACAGATAAAATGGCAAAAGCTACTACCATTTCTATCGAGATAGATTTAGATAAAGCCTCTCTGCCTTGACTATTTTTAAGTTGTGGAACGAGTATTAGTTTATGTTTAGCAGCAAGTGCCAAAATAGACACTACAAGGGCCAATTTAAACAACAGTGTTTGTCCGTAACTTGAGCTTATTAGTGCATCAAGACTTCCGACCAATTGAATCACGAGCCAGAGGCCTGCTACCAACAATAGGCTCAATGTAAAACTTGCTTGTTTGCCAAAGCTTTCCATCAGCAAATGAAGTTCTGCATAACTTAGCTGATGGCAAGCCTGTTTTAGTGGCAATAACGCCCCAAACCACCATGCCATAACGAGCACATGCAAAATAAGCAAGCCTTTTTCAATTGTGCCTAACTCAGAAATATGACCCAGTAACGTGAATGAGTATGCAAGGATTAATAAACTCAACATTAAAGCGCTTTGTTTTAAGTACGAGTTCACAGCGAGTTTGAACCTTAAAGCTAAAGCGATTATTGCGGTAACTAGCCCAAGCGCTCGAAGCAAAGCTCCAGTGCCGACAGAGGAGTCCCACATAATAGCCAATATATCAGCGTCTATCGCCCCCTGAATTCCCTCTTCTGCCATTGCACCAGTACTGGCAAAGAACCAAGTAATATTAGCGATCAAAGCCATAACTATATAAGTTCTTGTACACGTTAAATTCGCGATTACAGCATTAGTATGAGATTCATTATTCTCAAATATTTGCCTGAAAAATGTATAACCAGCAATACAGGCAAAGCCGACGTAAAATACAATTTTTGACAGTACAATGACTGTATTCCAGATATACATTTCCATATCAATCACACCGCCTATTTTAGTGAACCATAAAGCCGAAGCTATGTTTCATTTTATGACCATCGTTACCTAAGAAGGTTACATCCACAGCATAGTTTGCAGGAGCTAATTTAGGTAGTTTCCATGTAAATTTGCTAGTAGCGACTTTAGAAGGCTCGAATCCAAATTTAAATTCTTCGCCTTGTTTATTGGCCAATGAAACTTTTACAACCCGTACCTCTTTGGTGAACACCAAAGTTAACTCTTCTGGAGGATTCATTAGCATTGCATTATCAGCAGGCACACTTTTTTCAAGATGCACATGCGCAAATACCGCACTACTAAAAACGACACTGATTACGGTTAAAAATTTAATTAGTTTTTTCATATTTACCTCTATTTATTTAATGGATTAACGACTAAATTTATCTTTGAAAATTTGATTACTTGGAATCCCAGCATCTGTAATTATTTTTTCCACTTCACTCATCATTGCTTCTGGACCGCACAAGTAAAACTCAGCCAAAAGCAGTTCTGATTTTTGGTTCATATACGGCAGAAGTACTTTTTGAACATAGCCTGAGTGCCCTTGCCATTCTTCTGAAGGATTAGAAAGAGTAGGAATATAAGAGAAGTTTTTATGCTTCTCACTCAGTGACTTCAATTCATTATGGTATAGCAAGTCATCTTCAGTTCGCGCACCATAGATAAGAGTCAAACCACTTTTATCTTTATGCTTTTTCAACTGTTCAAAAATAATAGACCTTAGTGGTGCAAGTCCTGAACCCGCACCTATAAACACGCGACTAACTTTTTTATTTGAAGTGGCATAAAAATCAGAAAAAGGGCCTTTTGCAGTTATCGTTTCACCTACTTGGAGTGAACCTAAATAACTTGAACCTATTCCTGCTTTAAAACCATTCTTTGCGGTCTGCCAACGGATATTAAACATTAACTCATCAGACTCCTCGTCAAAGTTAACTAATGAGTAGTGGCGAGTTACACCGTTATGAGAAAATTTTCCATGATAGTAGCTATCCCAGTATTTTTCATAGCACTCTGGCATATCATCTGGACGTAAGCTATTCATCCCTGCTGGCACATCAAATTGCATATATGCACCAGCTTTAAATGCCAACTGTTTGCCTGATTTCAGCTTAAATTTCACTTCCTTGATAAAAGGAGTAATGAAATTAGTCGCAACCACAACTAGCTCATGATTTTCAATATTGCGATCAGTATTAACTTCAATCGAACTAATTTCAGAGAACCTATGCTGACATCCAAGCCGATAACCTTCCTTAAGTTGCTCCTGAGATAAATGTTCCTGTTCAGATAGTGTGATAGGTAATTTAGTTGAACTTAAGAACACGCATTTGCCACAAGTACCGCCACCACCGCAACCTGAAGGAAGGTATACATGTGAACTAGCTAGCCCTTCTAGTACAGTTGAGCGACCAACTGCTGAGATGTCAGTAATAGTATTTTCATTGGAAAACGTCACTGCCACTTTTTGCCTGTTAGTGCCCCAACCTAGCTTCAGTAAACCACTTCGATACTGTTGTATCAGCCAAGTAACACCAGTAATTGAAAGGAATAGCGTTGCAAAAGCAAATGCAATGATCAACCAATGGTTAAATCCTCCAGAATTGCCATAGTCCATAAAGTGAAGCTTCATCATCAGATCTTTCAATCTGAAATCATCATTGGCATGGCGAAGTACTTGACCTGTAATACTATCTAAATAAATAGTTGTATTGTTCTCATCCTCAACGGCAACTTGCCACATAGGATTTTGCTGCCTTACGTGATCAGAAAACGGAGGTTGAGATAACACTGGAGTAGTTAACTTACCCTGTCCTGAGTAGGAGTTTTTTGCCAAAGTTAGTACTTGTTCTTCAGACAAATTAAATGGCTTTCCTGTTACAGCATCAAATAGCTTTGAGTGGCGTTCTTGATAGCTATGCTGCCCCTTATCGAACACAAAATGATAGTAAGGCTGATGTAAAACCCATATAAGGTTTACTTCCTGCGGAGCATTACTAGTAATGTCTTTAATAGGGAATAGGTCAAAGCCTGTAATGCTACCTTCATGATGAGAATGAACTCTAAGTTCATTACCACTGGCTTTACTGTGATCCATCAAATTGAAGTAAAGGCCCGTTCCCAACCAAATAAGCAGTTGTAAACCAACAAATAAAGAAAGCCACTTGTGTATCGTTGTATTTAACTTAAATAGTCGCATCAAATGACTCTCTTTTTATTTGGGGAAAGCACTCGGTAATAAGTCAATACTGCGCCAGTAATTGCTCCCATTAGACCTAGAGTTGCGACCAAGAACAAAAACCAGTTAGATACGTTTTCTCCATCATAGTAATCCATAATGTGGAACCGCCACATCCAATCAAACAATCGCCAGTAATCATGACGCTTGGCAACAAGTGATCCTGTTTGTTGACTTATATAAAATGTCGGTGTGGAGAATTGCTCAAACGTCACTCTCCAAACAGGTAAATGCCTTGGGGACAACTCAGCAGGCAAGTTTGTCGCTGACTTAATCAACCTTATGCTGTCGATTTGATGATTCAGCACATAATGGTATTGTGCGATTTCTTTAGCCTTGGTTTCATCTACAAGGGCCTGAACAGCTCCAGTTTTAGCATCTATTGCTACTTTTCCATTTTCTCCATTAATAAAAGAATACAAAGGACGGCCCATACTTTGAGTAAGTGTAACTTGGCTAGCTTTAGGATAATCCGCAGCTAGCTTTACAATGGAGTAATCCATACTTGCTAAATCTATTTTGGCTTCCTCACTCTTAGCCAAGGTTTCGCCGTGTATATAGTGAATATCCATAGTCACCATATACACACCAGTAATCGACCAGAAAAGGAATTGTATCCCTACAAATGCCATTAGCCATTTATGGTACTTCCTAGCTTTTCTAAGCATTGTTTTTTAGCTCCGAGTTAGAAAGTTCCTTGTTAAAGGCGTTTACTTCGGGCTTTTTAACGATTGAATAAATCGCGGGTAAAACAATTAGAGTTAGCAGGACTGCACTTGTCATCCCACCTACCATTGGTGCAGCAATACGACTCATTACCTCAGAGCCTGTTCCTGTACCATATAAAATAGGCATTAGGCCGATAATGATTGTCGCTACTGTCATCATTACAGGACGAACACGTAATCCAGCACCGTGCAATAAGGCATCTTGATATTCATCTTCTGAGATGAGTTCTGCTCGCTCTTTCGCTTTTTCCTTAAGTTCAGCGAGCGCCTGATTGAGATATACCAACATTATTACGCCAATCTCAACAGCTACTCCAGCCAGAGCAATAAAGCCTACACCAACTGCTACAGAGAAGTTGAACCCTTCTAAATACATCAACCATAACCCACCGATCATTGCCATCGGTAAAGTCACAATGATGATCGCAACTTCGCTAAACGCTCTGAAGTTCAAATAAAGCAAAATAACAATAATGGCGAGCGTCAATGGAACAACGTAAGTAAGCTTGGCTTTGGCTCTTTCCATATATTCGTATTGACCAGCCCAAGTAATCGAATAACCTGCTGGTAATATAAGATTTTTAGCTAAATGCTCTTTTGCACTTTCAACATAAGTACCTACGTCAACGCCCTCTATATCAATGAACGTCCAACCATTAATACGTGCATTTTCACTCTTGATCCCCGGAGGGCCTACTTCTACTTTTATTTCAGCTACGTCACCTAGTGCGATGCGTTGTCCATTTGGAGTGACAACAGGCAAGCGCGACAACTGCTCTGGAGAGTCACGATAATCTTGTGGGTATCGCAAGTTGACAGGATAACGCTCTTGACCTTCTACTGTTTGAGTGACATTCATCCCACCAATAGCAGTTGAAACTACTTGTTGTACGTCATCGATGTTTAATCCAAAACGACTTGCTTTCTCACGAGAAATATCAACTTTGATATATCGTCCACCTGCAACTCGTTCAGAATAAACTGAAGCGGTTCCTGTCACCTCAGGTAACAATTGCTCTATTTGTTGCCCTATCTCTTGAATCGTATTTAAATCAGCTCCTGCTACTTTAATACCTACTGGCGTTTTAATACCTGTTGCCAACATATCAATACGAGTTTTGATTGGCATAACCCAAGCATTCGTCAAGCCCGGAAACTTAACCAACTTATCAAACTCAGCTTTTAAAGATTCTGTTGTAACTCCCTCACGCCACTCTTCTTGAGGCTTCAACTGAATGAAGGTCTCAATCATAGTTAGAGGCGCGGGATCAGTTGCAGTTTCAGCTCTTCCTACTTTACCAAATACTGTTTCAACTTCTGGCACTGTTTTAATTAGCTTGTCTGTCTGCTGTAGAATTTCTCTTGCCTTACCAATAGAGATCCCCGGATATGTAGTCGGCATGTACATTAAATCTCCTTCATCTAGAGGAGGAATAAACTCGCTACCAATCTTATCAACAGGCCAAAAACCGACGATAGTCACTAATATTGCTGCTACAATTGTCGATTTTGGAAACTTCATTACTTGCTTTAAAACAGGCATGTAAATAGCAATTAGCAATCGGTTTAACGGATTTTTCTTTTCTGAAACAATTTTGCCTCGAATAAAGTACCCCATTAATACAGGCACCAATGTTATCGCTAAGCCTGCTGATGCAGCCATTGCATATGTTTTTGTGTAAGCAAGAGGAGAGAACATTCTTCCTTCTTGCGCTTCCAAAATAAATACAGGCAAGAATGAGACTGTAATGATGAGCAAACTAAAGAATAATGCAGGACCGACTTCACTTGCCGCCTTTGAGACTATTTGCCAACGATTTTCATCTGTTAGCGGTGTCTTTTCCATATGTTTATGCATATTTTCAATCATCACTATTGCGCCATCTGTCATCGCACCAATTGCAATAGCGATACCACCTAATGACATAATATTCGCATTGATACCTTGCATATGCATGATGATAAATGAAGCTAAGATGCCAATAGGTAGAGTGACAACTGCAACAATCGAAGATCGCAAATGAAACAGAAATGCAACACATACAATCGCGACGACAGCAAGCTCTTCGAGCAATTTACTCCATAGGTTTTCTACCGCCTCTCCTATTAAGCCAGAGCGATCATAAACCGTAACTATTTCAACTCCTTCGGGTAAACCTTTTTTTAACTCTTCTAATTTGGCTTTTACTCCATCAATGGTTTTTTGTGCGTTTTCACCAAAGCGCATAACAACCACACCACCAACAACTTCTCCTTCACCATTAAGTTCCGCGATGCCCCGTCTCATTTGTGGACCTAAGTTAACTTCTGCCACATCGCCAATAGTAAGCGGCGTTCCTTGTTCGTTCACACCGAGAGGGATCAACTCTATATCTGAAATACTTTTGATATAGCCAGTAGCGGTAACCATGTACTCTGCTTCAGCCATTTCAACAACAGAGGCACCTGTTTCTTGGTTACCACGCTTAAGGGCCATTTGAATGTGACTAAGTGGTATACCGTAGGCTCTTAACTTATCGGGATCGACTTGTATTTGATATTGTTTAACCATTCCACCAACGGCAGCAACCTCTGACACTCCGGGGACAGTTTGCAATTCATATTTTAAGAACCAATCTTGAATACTACGCAATTGGCTAATATCCAAGTTGCCCGTTTTATCTACAAGAGAATATAGGTAAACCCAGCCAACACCTGTCGCATCTGGCCCTAGTTGTGGACGCGCACTAGCGGGTAGTGAAGGGGCTACTTGACTTAAATATTCAAGTACTCTGCTCCTTGCCCAATATAAGTCAGTGTCTTCGTCAAAGATGACGTAAACAAATGAGTCACCAAAAAATGAATAGCCACGAACAGTAACAGCGCCGGGAACAGACAACATTGCAGTTGTCAGTGGATAAGTAACCTGATCTTGAACAACTTGCGGTGCCTGACCGGGGTAATTCGTTTTAATTATTACTTGAACGTCAGATAAATCTGGTAGTGCATCAACAGGCGTATTCTTTATTGAAAATAGCCCACCACCAATCAAAATTAAGGTAGCTAAGATAACAAAGAAGCGATTGCCAATTGACCATCTAATAATTGATTCAATCATTATTTTTCTCCCAACTTAATGATTCGAGTGATCAACGACCGGCTTATTTTCCTTGCCGTGTTGTTCATCTGATTCAAGAGAAATGTCAGTGATAACTAAGTCATCCCTAACCTCAAAAGTGAAAGTGACATTATCACCAACATTGAAATCAACTATTTCTATATTGTCCGCGACGATAAAATCCATCGTCGCAGCAGGTCTATCCCACTTCTCTATTGGGCCTCGGCTAATATTTAGAATCCGTGTATCAATATCAATCGCATTAATTAAACCTGATGCTGTTGCTGATGATACTTCTTCACTCATATCAGCAGGCTCACTCATGATATGAATTCCAGTAACTTCATATCCACCCTCTTCGGTTTTGCTCACTTCAAAGTGCAAAGATTGACCTGACTTTAATGAGTCAATATCGACTTTTTCAGCCACAGTAAAATCCATAACCATTTCAGGCCAATCCCAAGCCTCAGCAGGACCATGAGTAATATTAACCATACGATGTCCCGCCATGACGCTGTTGATTTCGCCTTCCATCCAAACAGAGCTAGGCACTTCGTCATGAGTCATTCGTTTAAAATCAGAGTTTTTACTTGATTCAGAATCAATCAAGAATTGAGCAGATGTCACCACAACATCATCTTCATTAAGACCCTCTAAGATTTCGATACTATCGATATCAACCCGGCCAATTGTCACTTCGATAGACTTAAATTGCCCATCCCCCAAGGCAAGTACAACTCTGTCTTGTTTACCTGTGCGAATGACGGCTTCTTTAGGTACGAGTATCGTGCTATCAGCTTGATTAGCGTGAATAGAGACTTGTGCAAACATGTTTGGTTTTAATTGATAGTCTGGGTTGTCAAACTTCAGTCTCACTCTGAGTGTGCGTGTTTTACTATTCAATGTTGGATAAACATAATCAACGACACCAGCCCAGTCCTCTCCGGGTAAATAATCCAGTGTCATTGATACAGGAAGTCCCTCTTTAATTAAGGCTGCGTCACGTTCAAACACTTCTGCTTCAACCCAAACTTGATCTAGCTGACCAATGCTTAATATGGTGTTTCCCGGCTTTACATAAAAACCCTCTCTAATCTTCAAACCATCAACAACACCTGCCTGAGGGGAGTAAAAGGTGATGTTTTGCTGAACCTTTCGTGTCTTTTCTAGCTTTTGAATAAAGTCTGCTGAAAGCTGTAACGCTTTAAGCCGATCTTTGGCCGCCGCAATTAAGGAACTATTATTGCGCTTTATAGCTATTAATAGTTCTTCTTGCGCGTTAACTAGCTGAGGAGAATATAGTGTATATAGAGGCTGCCCTTTCTCAACAGGATTACCTGCGGCTTTGACGTAGAGCTTTTCTATCCAACCATCTACACGTGGATGGATGTGAATTAGCTTATCTTCATCATATTGAACGTAACCTACGGTTGATATTTCAGTATGCATATTTTTAAGCTCAACAGGAGCAGTGCGAACCCCAAGATTATTCACTACATGAGGCGCGATTTTTACGGCTCCGGGGCCAAAGTCATCACCAGATGATCCTTCTTCATACACAGGAATTAAATCCATACCCATAGGCGACTTACCGGGCTTGTCACGACGGTAATTAGAATCCATCGGTGCAACCCAATACAGCGGTTTTTTCTCTCCTGATGTAGCTTCATTGCCATTACCGCTTGAACCTGTACCTTGATATAAACTTAATGCTCCAGCACCTAGTGCTGCCCCAATGATGATGGCGGCTACTAGTTTCAAATTTGGTGTTTTAGTATTCGTTGACATTATTTTTCTCCAAATTGCTGATTGGATAAGTGTTGATTCATTCTGTGCGAAGTGTGCATTGGCTTATGCTCAGCATTTGAGTTAGTTTGAGAGTACGAAAAGAAATAGTTAATGCGAGCAACTGTTTTAAGTGCGTCAACATCAATTTTTAAGGCTGCTATTCTGGCATTTAATTCTGCGATTCTTGCTCGAACAACTTCGGCAAAATCACCATCATCGTTGGTGTAAGCCGTCAATGACGCTTCAGCTTGGTCATGCGTTTGTTTGAGAAGTTGTTTTTGATAAATAGACTGCCTGTCAGATAAACGTTTAAGCTGTCTAAGCTCCTTTTCCACCGCACTGATCATTTGTTTTGTCAGCAATAATTTCTCGGTTTTTATAGCTTCTGAATCAGCAATAGAAGCTGCAACTTGCTTATCTTGTCTATTCTCAGTGAACAAAGGCAAATCAAACGTTACCCCAACAGAAAATAAATCAGCTCGGCTATCACCAGAAGGCATATTGTCACGATAGGCATAGCTCGCATTGACACCCCATTGCGGCTCATATTGCTGTTTGGCTAACTCAACTCCTTTTTCTGAAGCTTTGCGTTTTACATCAATTGCAAGTATGGCTGGATGATTAGCAAGTTCCTGAGCCAATAGATTTCTTGAGTAATTAGATGCTTTTAGGACTGTTGGATTATTCAGAGTAATTGCAGGTAACTTTTTAGAAACCCTAAACTCTAATGGTTGCGCGTCAAAGTTGAATGATTCATTCAAACGATCCGCATCGTAAATATGAAGCCACTCATTGAGACGAGCGATTGTCGTTTCTAGTTTCTGCTTTTGCGAAGTTAATCTGTCATCTAACTGCACGATTTCCAACTGAGCACGAATAACATCTTGCTGTCTAGTTTTACCAACAACGTTTGAATAGCTAGCTTTAGCCACTTCCGCCATCTGCTCAAAAAGAGACCAATCATCTTCAATCAATTTAATAGTTTGTTGGGCTAAGTAAGCATCTAACCAAAGTTGTGACACTTGGCTTTTCAACTTAGCTTTACGATCCTCTCGTAACAGTGGAAATTTCGTGGACTCAATTTGTAACTGGTCTTTCTTGATCTCTAGACTGTCGCCTCTCGGAAACATTTGAGAGACGCCAACCTTTAGCTGAGTCATTCCTTCCTGATCTAAATCCCAAGTATCTGTTGGTAAATTCATTATCCCTAGCGATACTTTCGGATCAGGCAAAGTACCTGAAGCAATACTTCTATTTTCAACTGCACTTTGTTTCAACCGGCTACCATGAAGCCAAGGATCATTTTGCTGAGCTAAGGTGATAGCTTGTTCAAGCGACACTACTTTCTCAGCTTGAGCTGAGAATACAGATAAGCCGAGTATTAATGCAGTTGAAAGTGAAGTAAGGTTTGAAGAGTTCAATTTCATTAGAATTGCTCCTCGTATGTTTTAACTTTTGCATAGACTTTGCTCGTTCCATCTTTAAATAGAATTAACACGTTGTATGGCATAAAGCGGTCATCGACTTCCATACCGGGAGAGCCAACTGGCATTGCTGGAACTGAAAGCCCAATCGCATTGGGATGTTCTTCTGATAAGAACTGCTGAATAAATTTAGCAGGTATATGACCTTCAAAGGCAAATCCATTTCTACTCACTGCCGTGTGGCATGAACGGTAATTAGGTTTGATACCATACTTAGTTTTGATGTTGCCGATGTTTCGGAAATCTTTGGAATGCGCAACGTTCCCTTTGTCTTCAATATGAGTTATCCATTTTTTACAACACCCACAATTAGGGGTTTTATAAACGATTAACTCCAAAGGTGTTACGTCGTTATTGTGTGCATGGTTATGTTCGTTGGCGTTTGCAAACGCAGGTGAAAGCAGCATTACTACTGCTATTTTTAAATACTTATTGATCATTTTTGCCCCCAGACATCGCTGGAAAATATCTATAGCGCTACGACGCTATATTGACTAACAGAAAAATTAATTACATGTGCGCGAAATTTGGACGCACTAATCCTGTATTAGGCAAAAATTGGTGGACGATAAAGGGAAGTGGAAATTGAATGAGGTTGTTTAGATTGCAGAGCAGCTACAGATTCACTGAATATTTGAATATCTGTCGAATCAATACTGGAATTTAGGACTGTCGTAGATGAGCAAGCATTTGCAGGACAAATACATTCAACGTCACAACAATCTTCTGATTGACCATTACTGCTTTTATTCATATCACCATGGTTCATGTTCATGTTCATGTTCATGTGTGATTCGTGAGAACCTGATGACATTTCGCAAGACATAGCAGAATACGCAAATGCTTGCCCTACAAAGGCAACCAGCATAAGCGTTATTACTAAGACTTTTGAAAATGCTTTAGACATAAAATTCTCAAAAAAATATACATGGCCTATGCTAATACAAATTTTCGAATAAGTAAATTGATGTCATGTAAACATTTATGAATATTTGCTGAGGGATCCCCTCGAATTTGACCATAGTATCAGCTCTTTTCCAGTTTGATGACACCCCAGTCAAACTCTGCGGCCCAGAGCATGACTTGCCGTCTTGCCGCTTGTATCTCTTCTTCAGTTAAGCCCAGCTGGGCGGCCTTTGATAATCGCATTCCCAGGTAGTTAAATGAGAGTACTCGCCGATGTTTGATGCTGTTAGCCTGAAACTGCAAGTGCTTCCCGGCCAGCTCTGCCGCCAGCCCTATCATGTAATGCAACCAATTTGCCAGTGCCGCTAATAGCAACAGCACTTCCAATCGTTCGCGTTTATAAGTACGGTGGGCTTCGCTACCTAAGCCATAGGTCTGGCTTTTCTGGTCGCGGAAGCTCTCTTCTATTTGCATGCGTTTGCCGTAGCATTTGGCAATCTTCGTCGCGTAATCGAAGCAATTGGGCAAGGATGAGACCAACAACCACGGCTCTTTATATTGCTTGTGTTTGTCGGATTTTCGCAGCTTCCAACCGGTGCCCACCAGCACGGCTTGAGTGCGATATTGCTGGGCTTTGGTCAGCTTAACCTCACCCAAGACTTGGGGCGTAGGGCGTGCTTTTTTGTAGGCTTTGGCAACCGTGATATAGGCATCCTGGCCGGGTAGTTGCAGTGTCTGGTTGCCACGAACTCTGGCAATGTAATGCCAGCCGAGCTTACGTATTTGCTTAAACCACGGCACTTTAAAACCCGCATCGGTAATAATCACCGGCTTAAAGTCTGCCGGCAGTACCTGCTTTAACCGGTATAAAAACGCCCTGTGTACGTGTGGGCACGTATACTCGTCCATCGGCACAACAACTTGATGTAACGTCAGTGGGCGACCTTCTAGCGCCAGGCTGGCACGCAGGATAAAATGGCGCTTTTCGGTGTCGGCATTGCTCCAGTCCACTAAAATCAGCGGCTGTTTGCCCTGACGTAGCAAGCGGGTCATTTCGCCATAAATAAGCGGCGCCTCTGCTTGAAGCGCTTCATTTCTTAGCAAACGGTCAGCTCGTTTGATGCCGTGTTTTTCTGACGTTTCACTGTCAAAATTACGGCCGATAGCCGTTACCGTACATTGGCATTCTGCATCAAGCTTTGTACTGCCGCCCCCACAGCTAAAAATCGGGCTTTGTGCATACATTTGGGGGTGACAAATGAGAGGAAATCGGCGAGCATTGTTTTTACATTCATGGTTAGGTGTTTTTGGCGAAAGATCAGATCGGGAACTGCCATGAATGTTCCCTTCGCCTCTAACTATTTGTTTTATCTACGCCATTCGTGGGGATTCGTCAGCTATATTGCTTTAATTAAACTTACAAATACTTTTAGGTACATCTGATATTTGTGCAAGCTATAAATTCGTTGCTCACCATTGACTAGAAGTGTCCGCTTTTGGCACAGACTGTGTAAAAACTAATTTTTAATAAATTGTCTTGGGTATGTTCTTAGTTTGAAACCATTTAAGATGGTTGCGATCGATTTTTTCTCAGTATCGCAATTTTCTCCGCGCGAGCGAAACTGCTATGGCAACGCTACTCTAATTGCTTTACTTAGGCCGTTAACTCCCATAATTGTTATCATTCTTCTGAAGTTGTAAGCTAGGACATGAAGACTTATTTCTGTCCCCACGCTTTTTAAACCTCGTGTTAGTAAGTGGGTAGCTCCCATCCAGAGTTTAATTGTGCCAAAGGGGTGCTCAACAGTTTGCTTTCGATGAAGCATCAATTCAGGTTGATTCTTTAGCTTTTGAAGCATTTCTTCTGTCAGAATCTCATGCACCCACCGCCTTATTCGCCTAGGGTCTTTTTTAGAGTTAGTGCACTGACTTCTTATTTTACAATCTCGACAAGCAATGTGATTG
>NZ_JBECOT010000073.1:0-17392 GCF_040104395.1 Pseudoalteromonas sp. BZA4 | reverse complement strand
CATTCAGGTCTCGGGGTAGCTCCCCATAATAAGGCCGAATATACGTGAACTTGCTATTATCAAATTACACTTTGAATTTTCTTGCCTTACAGGGGGAGTCCATATACGCAACTCGCAACTCGCAACTTAAATCTTATGCGGCGGTATTACTACGCTTTTAAGTAATTCGTTTTCCATGATCAAAACGCCTTGATACACGTTTTGTCCATCACTTGAAAACTCAAAAATAAATTCGCTTTTTATACCTGGTTTACCGCTTTTTAAAATGCCAAGTCGGCGCTTATTGCAAGCAACACTCATCAATTGCACATTTAATTGCTCAATTTGTCTTTGTGCATGAAGATTAGCTGCTTCGGCCACTTTTCTGTTTAACCAAAAAAAGTAGATGATGCTGCCAATGATGATGAGTGTCCACAAGCCTGCCATTTACGAAAATAACCTTCCAATTGCTCGAGCGAGTGTTTCGCTACGATTTTCTTTTCTTAATAAACCTAGTAGGTGAGGGCGAATACTAGGAATTGCAACTAAATCGGTGAAAATACTCACAAACAGTTGTTCAATTTCAGTGTGGTGTGCACAGCAATCCATAAACACGTGTAAGCGTTCTGGGTCTTCAAGTGTGCTAAAACAGCGCCCCGCAATCGTTAATAGTACATCTGACTGGGTGTTCATCTCAGAGCGTAATACAGCATCTACCAGTTGTGCAGTTAAACCTTGCGCCGTTGTTTTTGATAAACTTCTAAGAGCTGCAACAAGAGCAATGTCGTCTTTTTGCTCTATCGCCTTTAAACCATAGGCTAACAATTGCTCTGCAAACACGGGTTCGATTGCAACATGTTCAAGCATTGCACTTAGCGGCTGTAATACTTCGACTGGTAATTGCCCCCAAGCGGCTTGTAGATTTGCTAAATTGTTGTCGTTATCTAAACGCATCGCAAAGTCTGCAATACCTTGTACTGCAACACTTTGCCAATTATCAAACCCTAGTTTGCCTGAAAAATACAGCTGCGCATATTCGTAATACTGTGAAGCACTTTGTTTAAGCAAACATTTAACCTGTGCATTAAATGCCGCTAACTTGTTGGCGTTTGGCGTAAATACATACGGGTTGTTGTCTAATTTGCCTTCGGCATTTTCACCGGTAATTTCTGTACCAAGTGCTTCAATTACCATATTTGCGAAATGATCGCGGCTTGCGCTTACAAGACGGCTTTGCTCATCTAGGGGGAATTTTAAAAACCATACATAAGGTTCTTTAGACGCTTTTACATCCCAAAATTGAATAGCAAGCCAAGCATGACCAGCAAGCGGGTATGGGTAAGGGATTTTTGTTTCTTCAATGGCAAGAAATTGTTTTTTGTCTAATTTAGTGATGTGTCTGCCAATATCGAAGGCACGCCAAGTGGTGCCTGCTGCATCCAGAAGTTGACCTAATGTGGCGATCTGCTCAGTCATAAAATCTCAATTACCATTATTAATCTATATCAGCCGCGAATTATACGCCATACCATGGCGCCTTGGAACAGGGTATACTAAGCACAAAGGTATTAAGAGTTTTACAATGCATCAACAGACTTTGGCGCTGCTGCGCGAATTAGAATCCACATTACAACGCCATTCACTTTGGCAAACAACACCGATTGACCCAAGTGCACTCAATTCTAGTGTACCGTTTTGTCATGACACCATGGCTTTTGAGCAATGGCTGCAATTTGTTTTTCTTGAAAAAATGCATGCTTTAATCACACATGCTCAGCCTTTACCCCGTAATTTTGCAATTGCGCCTATGGCTGAAATGATGCTGGTACAGCACCGCGGTGCTCATGAAGTAATTAGTGTTTTACAAAAACTCGATCAACTTTTGAGTGATGACTAAGATGCAAGAGATTGTTAAGCCACAATTTGACGAGTTAACGATTCTGTACCGCGATGAAAATTACATTGCGATTGATAAGCCATCCGGTTTATTGGTTCACCGTTCGTTTTTAGACAAACACGAAACCCAATTTGCGATGCAAATGCTGCGTGACCAAATTGGTCAACACGTGTTTCCTGTACATCGTTTAGATAGACCAACCTCAGGCGTATTACTGTTTGCGTTAAGTTCAGAAGCAGCCCGTGATATGAATCAGTTATTTATTGATGGGCAAATTGAAAAGCGTTATTTAGCTTTAGTAAGAGGCTTTTTAAACGAATCAATCTTCTTAGATAAACCTTTAAAAGAAGAGCTTGATAAAATCGCTGACAAGTTTGCTGATCAAAATAAATCACCGCAAGAAGCACAAACGCAATTTCATTGCCTGCACCAAGCAAGCTTGCCTATTCCAATTGGTAAATACCCAACAGTTCGTTACTCGCTGGTGGAGTGTTTTCCAAAAACTGGCCGCAAACATCAAATTCGTCGTCATTTAAAACATTTATCATTGCCAATTATTGGTGATGTAAATCATGGTGATAACCAGCATAATCAATTTTTTAGAGAGCATTTTCAGCTTCGTCGTTTAATGTTATTTGCCTCTGAATTAAAGTTTGTGCACCCTTATAGCAAGCAACCAATAACAATTAGAGCGCCTTTAGGCGATGCAATGTTAACGATTTGCCAGCAACTTGGCTGGCCAACAGAAGAAAAGGATTATTATGGCAACCATTAGTATTTTTGTCGGCAGTGTTTACGGCGGTGCTGAGCGTTTAAGTGAACAAGTTATTGAAGTTATTGAAAAATATGAGCATCAAGCGCAATTAGTTGAAAATGGCACGGTCGATGACATGCTGGCTGCGTCACATATTTTAGTGATCACTTCAACGACGGGTCAGGGCGATATTCCTGACAATTTAATCGCTTTATATAGCCAATTAAATGATCAATTTCCTATGTTAACAGGCAAGCAATACGGCATTATTGCTATGGGCGACCGCAGCTATGGCGATACGTTTTGTGGTGCAGGTCGCAGCTTTGATGAGCTATTTCGCGATTTACAGGCAAAACCTGTTGGTCATCGTTTAGAAATTGATGCCTGTGAAGATTTTGAACCTTGGCCTGTAACTGAGCCATGGTTAAATGAATGGCTGACAAAAATTAGTTAATACCTCTTATCAGCCAGCGTCTCTTAAAAGTGCTGATTGAATAAGCAATTGGCACTTCCCCCTTGGTTTTTCGAGTACAGAATCTGTGACCTTGGTGATATACTAATGAATCATTTTATGAGGCTGTTATGATTTCCAAAAACCAACTGAAACTAATTCGTGCATTAGGTCAAAAGAAATACCGTAAGCAATATAACCAGTACCTTGTTCAAGGCGAAAAAAATGTACTTGAATTACTAAACAGTGGGCTAAGTATTGCTCATATATTTGCGACTCCTGCATTTATTTCTGCGCACCAATCAGCGCTTGCAGCCCATCAAGTCATTGAAGCAGATGAAGACAGCCTAACTAAAGCCAGTACGCTTGTTAGTAACAACGCAGCCATTGCTGTTGTTGATATGCCAAGTCAGCAAGCATTACCAACATCGGGACTTATTTTAGCCCTTGATGGCGTGTCGGATCCGGGGAATTTAGGAACGATTATTCGTGTTGCTGATTGGTATGGTATTAAGCATATTGTTACCAGCACAGATAGTGCGGATGCTTATAACCCGAAAACCATTAGCGCAACCATGGGTTCATTTGCTCGCGTGTGTGTCTCACAAACTGACTTAACTAATTACTTACCAAGCTTAAATCTTCCTGTGTATGGTGCATTTTTAGAAGGTGAGAACATCCACAAAACTGCTCTTAAACAAGATGCCGTATTACTAATGGGCAGTGAATCTCATGGTATACGTACTGATTGCGAAAGCTTAGTTACTGATAAAATCACTATTCCGGCTTATGGCCAAGCAGAATCGCTTAATGTAGCGATGGCAACGGGTATTATTTTAGATAATTTTAAGCGCCACGCTTAACCTTTTACCCTAAAATGGGTTAAATTGAAGAATAACAATAAAAATCGGTAAAACAATTAGATGCGCTTATGCACCATAAAATTAGCGGGTTTCAAATCGTTTGTTGAACCCACTAAGATCCCATTTCCTGATCAGATGACGTGTGTTGTCGGCCCGAACGGCTGTGGCAAATCAAATGTCATCGATGCAGTGCGTTGGGTGCTCGGTGAAAGCTCAGCTAAAAACTTACGTGGCGATGCCATGACCGATGTTATTTTTAACGGCTCAACTAATCGAAAACCTATTTCACAAGCCTCTGTTGAGTTGGTGTTTGATAACACCAGTGGCCATCTTCCGAATACCTTTGCTGATCGAAACCAAGTGGCGATTAAGCGCTTAGTGACCCGAGATGGCCAGTCAATTTATTTTCTAAATGGCAGTAAATGCCGTAAGCGTGATATTACCGATATCTTTTTAGGCACAGGTCTTGGCCCGCGCAGCTATGCGATTATTGAGCAGGGCATGATCTCGCGTTTAATTGAGAGCAAACCTGCTGATTTACGTGTTTTTTTAGAAGAGGCAGCGGGGGTTTCAAAATACAAAGAGCGTCGTCGTGAAACGCAAACCCGCATTAAAAGCACCCGCGAAAACCTTGAGCGATTGCTTGATGTAAGGCAGGAGTTGCAAACACAGCTCGATAAACTTGCAGTGCAATCAGTCGATGCAAAAAAATACCGAGAGCTAAAAGCCACTGAGCGCACCTTAAAAGGGCAAATTGCGGTTTTAAAGTGGCAGAAGTTACACCAACAACAAATCGATAAAGCTGAGCAAATCAATAAACTTAAAGAACAAGTCAAGTTCTTTAAAGAAGCGCATTCTGGCCACGATGATGTTTTAGCAAGCCTTGAAAATCAGGTGCAGCTTGAGCAGCAAAAACTGCAAGACGCACAGCAGGCTCAGCATCAAACTCATACTGATTTAACCCGCAAAGAGCAGCAACAGATCAGCTTAAAGCAGCAACAGCAAACACTTAGCCAAAACCTTATCAAACAGCAACAACTGCAGTTACAAAATAAAGAGCTGCAAGAAGAGCAACACGCCTCAGCCGCCATTTTACAAGAGCAGCTACAAGAAGCGATTGAGCAAAGTTTACTGTGCGCTGAGCAAGTTGCAGAGGTTGAAGAACAAGTCGCACAGCAACAGCAACAAACGCAAAGCGCCAATGAGCAATATCAAAGCACCTTACAGAAAAGCCAAGCTCATAGCAGTGATATTAATGTAGCAAAGAGTCAACAGGCTCACTTTGCCCAGACTGTTGCGCAACTTGAATCTCAGCAGGCACAACTTGCCGCTGAAATTACTGAGCTCGAAGCGACCCCAGTTGCAGCGCAAATTGCAGAACAACAACAGCAAATTCAAGCTTTGACGAAAGAGCTTGCGCAGCAACAAAGTGCGCTGAATAAGCTCACTCAAAATCTAGAGCAAGCGGATAAAGAGCAACAGCACTTAGAGCAGGACTTAAAGCGGGTTCAGCAGCACAGTAATGAAAACAGAGCCAGCATAGCTGCGCTTAACTCTTTGTTATCAGAGCAAACCGACAGCGACAGTGTCTCTCTATTGGCGCAGTTAAAGGTGGCTTCTGGCTTTGAGCCGCTAATTGAACAAGCCCTACTTGGCCTTGAGCATCTAAAGGTCAGTCAACATAAAGAGCCTAACAGTGTTTGGCCTGTAACTAATAATGCTGAGTTACCAAAAGAGTCATTAGCTAATTATATCGAATCGGGTGCTTACCCTGATTTATTAGCACGGTTTGCATTTCAACCTTGTTTTGATGACGCTATTTTGGCGGATCCATATTGGCTGGCTGTGATTGATGAAGAGGGCTGTATGCATGGTCGTAACTTTCATACCGATGCCAATAAAGATGCCGACAGTTCTTTGCTTTTAAAGCATGCTCAGCTAAGTGATGCTCAGCAGTTAGATGAAGAACTCAACGAGCAATTAGAAACTAAGCAGCAATTGCTAAATGAGCATCTAGCTCACAAGAAAACACTTATCGCCGACAAAGAGCAATACAGAGAACGAATTCACCAAGCAGCTCAGCAGATTGCATCTGCCAGCACTCGACGCGATATGCTATTAGAGCAGCAAACCCAGTGGCAAAACCAGCTTATTAAGTTGCAACAGCGTCAAACCTTACTGGCTGAGCAAAAGCAAAATGCTGACGAACAGCAACAAACTCAGCAGTGTTTACTAGAACAACTGCTAGAGCAGCAATTAGAACTTGAAACTGAGTTAGAGCAAGCAAAACACCAACAAACTGAGGCAAATAACCGCTATCGCCAAGTGGCTTCTATGCTTGAGCAATATAAAACGCAAGCACATCAAGCAAATTTGGCTGAACAAAAAGCTCGCAGTGAATGTCAACTTAGCGAAACCAAACTACAGCATGCAAATGCCGCACAAAGTGCTGCCAGTGAAGCTGTATTAGAGCTCAACGAGCAACTAGAAGAATTAGTGATCCCGCTTGAAGAAGTAGCAGAGCAAATTATGCTATTGCTTGAAAAGCATCAACAAAGTGACGTTGAGCTGAAAAACTTGCAAGCGGCCTTGAGTCAAGCTAAAAAGGAGCTTGCTGATAAGCAAACAGCGTTGAAATCATCGCAATCTGAGTTGGTGACGTTACAAGAGCAGTTGCAAGCATTAGCGCTGGATGAGCAAAGTTTAATCGTGAAGGCGCAAGCTGCGTTAGAGCCACTTGAAGAACTGGAACAAAATTTAAAAACAGTACTTGAAGAACTGCCTGACAATGCCAATTTAAATAGCATGCAAACGAGGCTTACAAAAACCACGCAAGCATTAAATGAACTTGGCGCGGTGAACTTAGCGGCAATAGATGAGTTTGAGCAGGCTAAACAGCGCAGCGATTATTTAAATCAGCAGCTTGATGACTTAACACAAGCATTAAATACCCTTGAAGGGGCGATTCAAAAAATCGACCGAGAAACAAAAAATCGTTTCAAGGCGACCTTTGAACAAGTAAATACAGACTTTGGGGAGTTATTCCCAAAAGTGTTTGGTGGCGGTAGTGCTTACCTTGAATTGACCAGTGATGATCTACTTGAAAGTGGGGTGAGCATCATGGCAAGGCCACCAGGCAAGAAAAATTCGACAATTCACCTGCTTAGTGGTGGAGAAAAAGCGCTGACCGCATTATCATTGGTGTTTTCAATATTCAGGCTCAATCCAGCTCCATTCTGTATGCTAGATGAAGTGGATGCGCCATTGGATGATGCGAACGTGGGTCGTTTTTGCCGTTTGGTAGAAGAGATGTCACAATCAGTACAATTTATTTATATCAGTCATAACAAGATTGCTATGGAAATGGCAGGCAGATTGACCGGTGTAACTATGGCGGAACCAGGTGTATCACGTATGGTCGCTGTAGATATAGAACAAGCTGTGCAAATGGCACATGCATAAAATTTAGGCATATCAAATAATAAAGGTGAGGGGATGGCCGAAGAATTAAGATGGGCTTTAATCGTAATCAGTGTATTTGTCATTGGTGGTTTATTAATTCACGGCTTATGGTCGGTGCGTAAAAAGGACAGCCCAGATACGCCTTCAGTAGAGCGGGTTGAACCGAACGAAACAACCAGCGAGGTTCAAGAGCCTGCGACTGTAAAACCGCAGGAGCGTGATGAGCCAGAGTTTGGTGATTTAAGCTTTTCAGCAGAAAGTCACGACGAGCCGTCTGTTTCAGAACAGTTTGTTGAAGAGCCTGAAGCTGAGCAACAAGAAGTTGAAAAAGAGCCAGCAGATGCACAAGCTCCAACCGATTTCATTATTGTGCATTTACAAATGCCAGAAGGTTTAACAATGGATGGCAGCCAATTATTGCCAGCTGTTAATATGTTAGGCTTTAAGTATTCTGAAGAGGGTTTCTTTAATCGTCACTTAGACCCAGCAGGCACAGGTCCGGTGTTATTCCGTTTAGTGAATATGTACAACCCAGGCACGTTCGATATTGATAATATGGAACAGTTTAGTACGGCAGGTGTTAGCTTATTTATGACCTTACCATGTGATGGCGACGGTCTAAGTGCATTCAACATGTTGCACAGTGCAGCTAAAAAGCTAGCTGATGAATTTGGTGCAACGATTTTAGATAGCAACCGTGAAGAAATGACGGTTGAAAGCGTTCGTGAGTATGTTGAGAAAGTTCGCAGCTTTTCAGCTTAAACGTTCGTATAAATGATAAGTGTTAGGCCACTTGGCGTTAAGTCGTCTAAGTGGCTTTTTTATGTAGATTTTTGAGGTTTTCATGTCCAGCCCTATCTTTGAGCAAATTAGCCAACTTCGTGCCCAGTTAGAAGAGCATAACCATAATTACTATGTGCTGGATGCACCAAGCATTCCTGATGCTGAATATGACCGTTTAATGCGCGAATTAAGCGCCCTTGAGCAAGCTAATCCTGAGTTTCAAAGCCCAGACTCACCGACTCAAAAAGTCGGTGGCGCTGCACTTGATAAGTTTGAGCAAGTCACTCACCAAGTGCCGATGCTGTCACTTGATAATGCCTTTTCAGAAGAAGAGTTTGCCGCCTTTAACCGCCGTATCAAAGAGCGTTTAATGGATAACAATGAGCTGACTTTTTGTTGTGAGCCTAAGCTTGATGGTTTAGCTGTATCAATTATTTATCGTGATGGTGTTTTGGTCCAAGCTGCTACCCGTGGCGATGGTATGGTAGGTGAAAACATCACTCAAAACGTGAAAACAATTCGTAATGTGCCGCTTAAGTTACGTGGCGATGACTTCCCAGCAGAGCTTGAAGTGCGCGGTGAAGTATTTATGGACAGCGCTGGTTTTGCCAAACTAAACAGTGAAGCCGAAAAACGTGGCGACAAAGTCTTTGTTAACCCACGTAATGCTGCTGCCGGTAGCTTACGACAGCTTGACTCTAAAGTAACAGCAAAACGTCCACTGATGTTTTATGCCTACAGCACTGGGCTTGTTGCCGATGGGCAGTTACCAGAAGATCATTACCAACAGCTTGCTAAACTTACCGATTGGGGTTTACCACTTTGCCCAGAAACAAAGCTCGTTGAAGGTCAGCAAGCTGCACTTGATTATTACCAAGATATCTTGACGCGTCGAAGTAGCCTAGCCTACGAAATTGACGGTGTGGTTATTAAAGTAAACGACAAAAAACGACAAGAGCGTTTAGGCTTTGTAGCACGAGCACCACGCTGGGCAATTGCTTTTAAATTCCCGGCACAAGAAGAAATCACCCAATTACTTGATGTTGAGTTTCAGGTAGGGCGCACAGGCGCAATTACCCCTGTAGCACGATTAGAGCCGGTATTTGTAGGTGGCGTAACGGTATCTAATGCAACGCTTCATAATGGCGATGAAATTGCTCGTTTAGGCGTTAAAATTGGCGATACCGTGATTATTCGCCGTGCAGGTGATGTTATTCCACAAATTACCCAAGTTGTCCTTGAACGTCGCCCTGACGATGCTAAAGACATTGAATTTCCTGCTACTTGCCCAATTTGCGACTCACATGTCGAACGCATTGAAGGTGAAGCGGTTGCTCGTTGTACTGGTGGTTTAGTGTGTCAAGCGCAGCGTAAGCAAGCAATTAAACATTTTGCGTCACGTAAAGCACTTGATGTTGATGGCTTGGGCGACAAAATTGTAGATCAACTCGTTGATCGTGAACTGATCAAAACGCCTGCTGATTTATTTATTCTTAAACAAGGTCATTTTGAATCACTAGAGCGAATGGGTCCAAAGTCTGCTAAGAACTTAGTTAATGCACTGCAAGATGCTAAGCAAACAACCTTAGCTAAATTCTTATATTCGTTAGGTATTCGCGAAGTGGGTGAAGCAACCGCGCAAAACTTAGCAAACCACTTTTTAACGCTAGAAAAAATTACTCAAGCAAGCGTTGATGCGTTAACTGAAGTAAGTGACGTGGGTGAAATCGTTGCCAAGCATGTACGTGGCTTCTTTAGCGAAGAGCACAATATGGCGGTTGTAAATGCATTGGTTGAGCAAGGTATTCACTGGCCAGAATTAACAGCGCCGAGCGCCGATGCGCAGCCATTAGCTGGCTTAACTTACGTACTGACCGGCACATTGAGTGAGCTTAATCGTAATGATGCAAAAGCACGTTTACAAGCGTTAGGTGCAAAAGTATCGGGTAGTGTATCTGCTAAAACAGATGCGCTTATTGCGGGTGAAAAGGCGGGCTCAAAATTAACCAAAGCACAAGACTTAGGCATTGATGTGTTAACTGAGGCTGACCTTATTGCGCTTTTAAGTGAGCACAATGGATAGTCTATTGCAGGAATTGTCGTCAGTTGCTTTAACAATCGGCAGATGGCTGCAACCACACCTTTACAATATTTCATTACTACTGGTGGTGTGTTTTTTATCCTTGTACGCAAACGACATTATTAAAGTGACCAAGCGCTTTGTCGCGCGTCGTCACTTTATTATTCGCGTGCTTTGCTTTGTGTTGGTCACAGGGTTTGGCATGGGCCTACTTGTGGTGTTTGTAACTCCATTTTTAAGTAAGTTGCTACTGCTACTCGGTGTTAAATGGCTGGCGCTTACACTTACAGCTGCGTTTTTGGTACTTGGCATCATTGCCGATAAGAAGAACCAAATATGAATCGCTACGGTCCAGAATACTGGGATAAACACGGCGCTTATCGAACCCCAGTAGCGTTTCATTTAACTTTGTTAGTGTTGTTACGCAGTTACTTTATATGGATTATGGCGGCGCTGAGTCGTCGCCCTGATTTAGATATCATGTCGCTGTTTTTTAAGTCGAAAAGCGATTTCTTTACAGCCATTGCCATTGCGGCAATCGCCTTATTACCGGCGGTGATCTTTTGTTTACGCCGACCTCAAGAAAATGCTGAAAGTGCCAAACGTCTCGCGTCTATTTGGCGATTTATGCGCTGGCCATTAATTTTGTGTGCAATCACAGATTTAAGTTGGTTAACCTATCAGGCTGCGCACAGTCATTATCAGTTTTCGTTTTTCTTAGCCTGTCAAATGGTGCTGGTGTTATGGGTACTGTTATATTTATTAAAAAGCAGATATCTGTCGGTCTTTTTTAATGATTGGCCAGATCCAATAACAAAAAAATAGGGCAGCAATATGTTGGCAATTAATAAGCTTTTAGCAAAAATCTCATTTACTATCGCATTCGTATTAATCGCTATATGGGTATTTACGCCACTTTGGCACAGTGCTGCATTTTCGTTGTTTGTGATGTTATGGGGCTTTATTACTTTATCAAGCCTTTATCGAGTGACTCCGTTATTTGTAGCGCGTAACCCCATTACTGATTTACTAAAGCGTGATGTGAATCAGCTAGCGTTGATAAGTCTGGCTGGTTTATTCGATTTTAAACGCAAAGCTGAGTTTGTATTAATTGGCCAAATTAAGCAAATTGAAATCGGCGAAGGGATAATCCATGTAACTGATGTCAATGACCAGCTGATAACAGCCGTATTAAGTGTTAACAGCAGCCAAATAAATAGTCATTTAGCACAGCTACTTTCTGAGCGCGAACGTGCGCAAATAGATATCCGTTTACAAGCGAATTAATGCTACTTGCTCTTGGCTGTGCTTGTGATGTACTGTGCAATAGTTGTATTCAACCTTGAGGGAGCACTATGTTAACTTGGCAAGATATTTTAGAGTTTGCCCATAACGGTAACCCAACACCTCCACGTCGAGTCGAAAAGTCACCATCTGAGTGGCAAGCTGAGCTCGAACAAGATGCATTCTATGTTACTCGCTTAAAAGGGACTGAGCGTCCGCATAGCTCTGATTCATGTACGATATTTGAACCTGGTCAATATGCCTGCATCTGTTGCGATAATTTATTATTTGATGGTGATGAAAAGTTCGACAGTGGCACTGGTTGGCCGTCATTTACTCAGCCTAGCAGTGTTGAAAGCATTGCCTATATCGCGGACTCTAGCCATGGTATGCAGCGCATTGAAGCCGTATGTAATGTTTGCGATGCACATTTAGGACATGTATTTCCTGATGGTCCACCGCCAAGTGGCTTACGCTATTGCATGAATGCTATAGCGATGAAAAAACGCAACTAATGCGTGTTTAGTCTCTATCTAATTATTACCTAATCTAAGTATTGAGCAATGATGAAAATAAGGTGCTCACGGTGAATTGGCTTACTAATTATATAGTCTGTCAAAATACTGGATTGCGCCTTATCATCTTTTAATACCGATGCTGTAACCGCAATGATTGGAATATGCTTGAAGCGATCATCACTGCGAATTAACTGACTTGCTTCTAATCCGCCCATCACCGGCATTTTTAAATCCATGATGATTAAATCAGGCTGATGCTGCTCAATTTTTTTAAGGGCATCTTCACCATTGATAGCCGTGTCTACGGTAAAGCTCCAGCGCGATAAAAAGGACTCTAAATAGTCACGGTTGTAGGGAATATCATCAACAATCAAAATTCGAGCAGGATTAAAGTGGTAGCTCGAAATAGCGGGGTAGTTACGATGTTTCACTTCATTTTTAGATTCAGCTAATTCAACATTTGGTAACGACACGATAAACTCACTGCCTTTATCTTTATCGCTGATCACCGATAATTCACCACCCATTAGCTTGATAAAACGCAGTGAAATCGCAAGACCTAAACCCGTACCACCAAACTCCGAACTACGTTGGCCTTGTACTTGTTCAAAATCATTAAAAATAAGATCTTGTTGATCTTTAGGAATACCTTTACCTGTGTCTGTGACATGAATTTTGATATCAATATTGCTGTTGTCATCGTGGGCTTTAAAATCGAAATACACTTTAACACTGCCTTGTGCAGTGAACTTAATGGCATTACTGATTAAGTTGGTTAGTACTTGGCGCACTTTATTGCTATCAAGTAACACAGGGGTTGTTAACTCAGGATGAGAGCTTATTTGTAAGTCGAGATCCTTTTGCGCACTGAGTTGTAAAAACATCATATTAAGCTCATGGCACATTTTAGGGATTTCTACACGCTCAATATCGAGTTGCATTTTACCTGCATCGATTTTTGATAAATCGAGAATGTCATTCAAAACATTAAGCAGTGAATTACCAGAGATTGATATTGCTTCTAAATAACGACGCTTATTTTTATCTGTTTCGCTATCTTGTAGTAATTGGCTAAAACCTAGCACTGCATTGAGCGGAGTTCTTAACTCATGCGACATATTAGCTAAAAAGCGACTTTTAGCCTGATTTGATTGCTCAGCTTGCTCTTTAGCATCAAGGTACTCTTGAGTGCGCTTTGCAACTGTGTCTTCAAGCAAACTATGTTGTTCATGCATGCTGTTTATCTGCTGTCTAACCGCAGCGCGCATCATTTTAAAGCCACTGGCGAGAGTACCTATTTCATCTTGGCTCTTTATATTAATAGGGCAGTTTAAATCACCCGTGGTCACGGCATGAGAAAACTCCACGAGCTGATCAATGGGCTGCAAGATAATACGGCGAATAATGATATAGGCGATGATAAGTGCGGTTAACAGGTAAATAGCAAACAGCGAAACCGCATTGCTAATAATCGATTTGGTCTTTAACGCTAAGTCTTTATCTGAAAAACTCACCATAACGTAACCGATATTTTCGCCCTGAAAGTTGCTAATTGGCACAGCAACAACATATTGCTGCTCCATGGCTACAATGACATTATGCTTAGGATTGAGCTGTTTTAGCAGCTCTTGGTTAGTTTCTAGGGTATCTACTTTACTGTTATCCGGGTGGGCGGCGATAAAATTATTTTGGTCGATAAAGTAAATCGTTTTTAAATCATCAAAAGTATTATTTTTTAAAATGTTCTTTAGGGTAAGACCCTGAATTTTAAGCACCCAACTCCCCACGGTATTATCTTTTGTGAGGCTATTTATTTCTGACAACATGGGCGAGACAATCGCATCAGCTTTTTCACTCATGTTCAAAAGTGTTTGCTCTTTAAGCTCCATTACATGCAACGACGTACTTGCCCCTAAAATAAGGGTAATGGTAAAGCCAATGATCATTAAAATTTTGTGGGCAATACTTACTCTCATTGCTCAATATTGCTCCGTACTTTTAATGCCTGCATATTAGCGTTGATTTTTGCGTCTGTGCTTTTGATTGATTGTTTTATATCTGCACCATAGAAAATTTGGCTAAAGGTTTGCGAAATAATTTCGCCTATAACCGGAAACTCGACCATGCCAGCCTGAAGGCGATCAGGCGTTGCATGCTCAAACACCCATAACATGGCTTTGTTAAAGCCAGGTTTGTTTACGAGAGTAAACAGCTTCTCGTGCCACACTTTTTGCCTAGGCGGTGAGCCGCCTGTACTAAGTAGTGCGGCGGTCTGCTCACTGGTTGCCCATTGAATAAATAACCATGCAGCATCTTTGTTAGTTGATTTGCTATTAATTGCAAATGCCCATGCCCAAGGAGATGTTTCTCTGGCGATTGGACCAGCAGGCAAGGGGGCAGCTTCCCATTTATTCCAAATATCTGACTCTTCGGCGGTATCTATTTCATTATAAAAATGAGAAGCCAAAAAGGCCGAGGCAAGGCGGCCTTCTTTAAACAGGCGACGAATTTCATAAAAATGCAGTAAGCGGCTGTTATCTGGATTGCCGAACCCTGTTACTAGGTCGCGATACACTTGTAGGCTTTGTGCCGTTTCAGGGCTATTAAAAACTGACTGGCCCTGCGCGTCGATAACTTCAGCGCCATAAGCACGCATAACAGGTAATACAGTCCAAGTGTTTAATCCTGCACCGGGCAATGTCCGTGAGGCAAATGCATGCATACCATTTAAAGAAGGGGTGCGGTCGATTTCCCGTTGTAACTTAACCTTGGTTGCTTGTAGTTGCTCGTAGGTATCGGGAACTGCTAAGTTAAAACGTTCGAAAAGATCTTTGCGATAAAAATAAATCGGCGCAGAAAAATCAAATGGTAACGAATATAGCGTGTTATCAATTTTACAAAGCGCTAGGCTACGCTCACTAATGTCTTCTAACTGATACCAAGTTTTGTCTGTCAGTTTTGGGTTATCAATGTAAGGCTGCAAGGGCTCAATCCAGCCTTGGCTTTGCGCTTCACCTAAAAAGGTAATCCCCATCGGCAGTACATCGTAAAGCCCTGAAGCCTCGCTTAAATCTTGATGGCGACGAACACGCATTTGTGATTGTTCTAAAGCATGAAAGCCAACAGAAATCCCTGTTAGCTGCTCAAATAAAGGAATGTAGGGTTTTAACGCCATAAATGCAGGCTGCTCATCAGCCAAAATATTGATATGGCTACCTGCTTTACTTTGCCAATTGATACTGGCTTGTTGCCAATGTTGTAATGTTGCTGAGGCAAAGCTGTATTGGCAAAATATTAAAAGCGCAACGCTTAGGAGGGGCTTTTTAAATTTAAACAAAGAAGATGCCATACGCAATTACTCAGCAAGCTTAATTTTTAACTTTGCAGCCAGGGCTTTAATTTTTTCAAAGCGGATTGCTTGTTCATCTTCTAATGTTTGTGCATCGAGCAAGGCAAAACATTTTTTCGCGAGCGCTAAATTAAATGATTGGCCTTGGTTATTTGTATCGAATAAACATTGCAGAAGGTTTAAAGCGATGCTGGCATTTTTAGGCATGATCCTAAATGCTTGGGTGAAGGCTTCAAGTGCGGTATTGAGCTGACCTTTATTAAATTGTGTTACAGCGTGATTATTGAGCTCTTTCGGACCGAGCTTGATATCTCGTCGTTCAGTTTGTTGTTGTTGAATATAACGTAAATACACCGGATCGCTAACTGATGGGTGGCGTTCACAGTGAGTTATTATTTGGTTAAATAGCATCTGTGCTTTGTGGTGAAAACCAAGCTCATGAAATGCTTTCGCTTTATCGAGCGCACCATCTACTGAACGAATTTGAGTGTCACTTTCATCAAGTTGATTGATAAGTGCTTTAGCCTTTTGATGTTCATCTTTTAAATAATGCAAACGCGCATTGAGAACATCAATTTGTGTTTGATTATTACTATTCGGGAACTGCTTTTTTAAATCACTTAAGTACTGGTTTGTCTGTCTCGAAATGCGATTAACTTGATCGGTTTGATCCGTCGTTAAAGCAAAATCAATCCCTGCGCGCGCTGCATTTAAATATATATCAGGGTTATCGTGAATTGAGTGTTTTGCGTAACTGGCAATGTCTTTTTGCGTTAAATAATTCTTTTCATAATCGTGATTAAGCAGTGATACATGACTTAAGGTTTTCTGGCGGTCAATGTTACGCGGGGCAATTTCAACAGCTTTACTAAAAAAATCCTGTGCCTCATCAAACTTATTGAGTTTGATTTCTAATCGACCCAGTAAATCAAGCGCAACTAGTCTCGTTTCACTGCGCTGCAACATCGTCTTAAGCATGCGGTGTGCTAGGGTATGTTCATTATTAGCAATAAGCGCTTCGACTAAACCAACTTTTGCCCAAGTAAATTTTTGAATATCGAGCACTGATTTAAAAAATGTTTTGGCATCTTCAAAGCGCTTAAGGCGAAGTAGGGCGTCGCCTTTTAATCTCAATAGAATGGCGCTGTAACTATTACCTTTGTTTTGCAGCAAGGTATCAATTTGTTTAATTGCTTTGGAGTCATTCCCATCATCAATAAGTTGATAAATTTGATGTAGGTTACTTTTGCGCAATAACACTTTTTCAATACGATTTTTTAATTCGTTAATTGTAAAGGGTTTAACTAAGAAATCATCTGGTTGTAGCTCGAGCACACTGTGGACTAACGAGCCGCTTGTTTCAGCTGAAATAAAAATAAAGCCGGTAGAGTTTTTTATAAGACGCTTCATTTTCAGCTCTTCATAAAGCTGATAACCATCTTGATGTTTACTAAGGTTAAAGGAACAAACGATGAGATCAAATTGCTCAATTTGACATTGTTCTTTTGCTGCAATTGCATGCTCAGCAAAACGCAACTGACGAAACCCCAATCCCTCTAAGGACTGTTTCATATAGCTTTGAGCAAGTGGCTGCTCTTCAACTATTAAAATTTTGGCTTTCGAAAAAATCTTTGCAGGCATTGGACTTGCGACTAAGTGACATTAACGATGACTATAATAAACAGTCTAGCTGCTGACAAGGCAAATTACAGCTTTTGCAATGATTTAAAGTTTAGCTTTGGGTTATATCAATAAAGGGAGTAGTGAGTGATAGGTTTTAGAAGTTAGGTATTAGAAGTTAGATATTAGAAGTTAGATATTAGAAGTTAGATATTAGAAGTTAGATATCTGATCTGACCCCGATAAAGTAGACACGGGGTTTAATTAACTTGTTCGTACTGCATGGGACTTTTATACCCTAGGGTGCCATGCCTTCTTACTGAGTTGTAGTATTTTTCAATATAAAAATACG
>NZ_JBECOT010000072.1:0-17844 GCF_040104395.1 Pseudoalteromonas sp. BZA4 | reverse complement strand
AATGAGTATGGTCGTTAATCATAATGTGTCTCCAAACAAGATTTGAAGATCTGATCATGATGTTGAAATTTAGTTCAAAAAAATCCCCGCTAATTTCTTAGCAGGGATTTGTGTATAAGAGACAGCTCTATAGCGGCTTTTTCGTAACTTGAATAAATTAAGCTGAGGTTGGGCCTGAGCTTTCCCGTACCACTAATGAAGGGGTAAAGTTCGTGATGATGTCTTTATCTTGATTACGTGCACCACGGGTTTTTCTAAACAGTAAACGCGCTGCATGCTGCGAAATCACATCATTTGCCTGATGAGCTGTAGTGAGTTTAGGCCAAGTCTGACGCGAGAACGGTGAGTCCTCGAAGCCGGTAATTGATAATTGTTGTGGAATTTCGATCCCCATTAAGCGTGAGGCGAATAACGCGCCTGCTGCCATTTCATCGTTACCGCCTAGTAAGGCAGTGATGTTTTTAGGGTTATTTTCACCCAGCAATGCTTTTGCACCTTCTACACCTGATTCAAAAGAATACTGGCCTTCATAGATCAGCTCATCATTCATCGAGATGCTGTGATCTTTTAATGCGGCCTGATAACCCTCTAAGCGTTCAGTTGTTGATTTATGCTCTTTGCCACCACATAAAAAACCAATATTCTTATGGCCTAGCGAGAGTAGGTGAGAAGTAATTTCGTACGCAGCGGCGTAGTCGTTCACATAGATACAAGTATCTTGGTCTTCTTCTGTAGGGCGACCAGAGAGTACGCGTACATAATGAATACCCATTTCATCAAGCATCTCGATGATACTGCTTTGCTCTGACAGCGGTGGCGTTAATACAAGGCCTGCTAAGCGAGAGCGCTTGATCATGGTTTTAAAGTCTTCTTCCATGTTGCCATCAAGGTAGTTACATGGATGAATCACCAGCTCATAGCCTTCTTCTTTACAGCGCGACAACACACCATTTTGCATATCGATGACATAATAAGCATTCGGGTTGTCATAAACTAAACCAACAGTAAAAGACGATGTGCCTGCTAGGTTACGAGCTGCAAGGTTTGGTTGATAGTTCAACGTGTTAACAGCGTCCATCACTATGTCGTACGTTTTTTTTCTGACCGATGGCTCTTTATTAATTACTCGCGATACGGTTTTCATTGAAACACCAGCGAGTTTGGCTACATCATTTATGGTTACTTTCATACTGTTACTTTATAGTTAGTTATATTTGTATTATAATAATATCGATAAGTGTTCACCAGAGCGCTTTTTCTGAATAGGTACATCAATATTTAATATAAGTTAGTTAGTGTATCTAATGTTCTACCAAATTAGCAGTAAAATAATTGAGATAATTTTTATGATACCGGTGTCAAAAGAGAAAAATTGCGCTATTATCTCGACTATAAAATGTAAAAGTAGAACATTGACAGCGTTGTCATTTTAACTTAGTGTTAATTTTCATCGTGTTTTTAATTGCTGTCTTTATTCAACATTAATAAAAAGATAGTTAAAAATCAGTTTGTTGCAAGTTTTGAGGGGATTATATATATGAGCAGCCGTTCGCAATTAGCTAGTTGGCAAGCACTATCTGAAAGTGCCAAGAAGATGAAACAAATTCATCTTAAAGATTTATTTGCCAAAGATAGCACGCGTTTCGAGCAATTCTCTGCTCAGATCCCAGGTGTATTATTCGATTACTCAAAACAACAAATTGATAAAACTGTTTTTGAGCAATTAATTGCTTTAGCGAAAGAGTGCGATATCAGCGCATGGCGCGACAAGATGTTCAGTGGTGAGAAAATTAACATTACTGAAGACCGTGCTGTACTTCATACTGCTTTACGTAACCGCGCTAACACAGCTGTAATGGTTGATGGTGAAAACGTAACAGACGCTGTTAACGCTGAGCTTGCTAAAATGAAAGCCTTTGTTGGCAAAGTACGCAGTGGCGAGTGGTTAGGCTACACAGGTAAAGCTGTAAAAGATGTTGTTGCTATTGGTGTAGGTGGTTCAAACCTTGGTCCGCAAATGGCAACCGAAGCACTTGCTGCTTATGCTGACGACACATTAAATGTTCACTATGTATCAAATGTTGATGGTGTTCAGATTGCATCTGTTTTGCAAGGTTTAGATGTTGAGACAACATTATTTGTTATCTCATCTAAAACATTTACAACCTCAGAAACCATGACTAACGCTAAATCGGCTGTTGAGTGGTTTTTACAAACAGCACAAGCGCAAGAACATATTGCTAAGCACTTTGTAGCTGTAAGCACCAATTTAGAAAAAACAGCGGCCTTTGGTATCGCTGATGAAAACGTATTCACAATGTGGGATTGGGTAGGCGGTCGCTTTTCTTTATGGAGTGCGATAGGATTACCAATCGCCCTGTACCTAGGCTTCGACGCGTTCGAAGAGATCCTAGAAGGTGCGTTTGAAATTGATGAGCATTTTAAAAATGCTGAATTTGAAAATAACGTACCATTGTTAATGGCGCTTTTAAGTGTTTGGAACACTAGCTTTTTAGGTTATACGGCACAAGCTATTTTACCGTATGACCAAGCACTACACATGTTACCTGCGTATTTACAGCAAGGTGAGATGGAAAGTAACGGTAAGCATGTTACTTTTGCTGGTGAAACGGTTCCTTACACGACGGTTCCAATTATTTGGGGTATGACAGGTATTAATGGCCAACATGCTTTTTACCAATGTCTGCACCAAGGTAATGTAATTGTACCTGCTGACTTTATTGCCTCAATTGAGCCGCAAGTAAATATTGGTAAGCACCATGATATTTTATTATCAAACTTCTTTGCACAAACCGAAGCGATGATGGCCGGTGTTGATGCAGAGCAAGTAACTGCAGATTTAACCGCAAAAGGTAAATCTGAAGCAGAAATTGCAGAATTATTGAATCATAAGATTCACCAAGGCAATCGCCCAACAACGTCAATGTTGTTAGATAAAGTTGATGCTAAAACGGTAGGACGTTTAATTGCGCTTTATGAGCACAAGATCTTCTGCCAAGGCATTATCTTAGAAATCTGTTCATTTGACCAATGGGGTGTAGAGCTAGGTAAGGGACTTGCCTCTAAAATTGAAGCTGAATTATTTGATGACGAAGTCAGTCATCCACATGACAGCTCAACCAACGGGCTGATCGCTTACTATAAAACACATCGTAAGCAGTAATAGATTCGCAGCAACAGCTGCAAACCGAATACCTTTGAACGGGTAGCGCTGGAGTTCTTAGGGCCTGTATTTTTGTGAGAGGATTTACAGAGCCCCTAAGACTCATTTACTTCAGCTAACATAAGAATAATGAGTAAACTACTTACAACAAATTCAACAGGCTTTGTTAAAGGGATCATCTAACACAGCCAATCAACCAGATAACAACACGCACTGCCATACTGCATGAGTCGATTAACATGGCATTGCCAATGTAGAGAGTGATATATGTTAAATCCATTTGATATCGTAATTTTTGGGGGCGGCGGTGATCTTGCGTTACGTAAGTTACTTCCTGCAATGTATCGCGCTTATCAAGAGGGCAACCTTCCTCAAGGTTCTCGTATCCTTCCTACGGTACGTGAAGAAAGCAAACGTAAAGAATACATCGAAACAGCACATAAAGCGTTACAAGACTTTTTAGGTAAAGGTGAGTACAACGCAAAAGATTGGAAAGCATTTTCAGCTTATCTTGTGCCAGTTGTAACGAATGTAACCGAAGCCGATGATGACTGGGATAAACTAAAAGATATCCTTGATGAACACGACGCAGACAAGTCTCGTGTTTTTTACCTTTCATTACCACCTGCAGTGTACGGTAGCTGTTGTGAAATTTTATCTAAGAAAGGTCTGATCACAGAAACGTCACGCGTTGTTGTTGAAAAACCGATTGGTTACTGCGGTGAGTCTGCTGAAGCAATCAATGCAAAAATTGCTGAATACTTCAAAGAAGAGCAAGTATTCCGTATTGACCATTACTTAGGTAAAGAAACAGTACAAAACTTAATGGCACTGCGTTTTTCAAACTCACTGTTTGAAAACCTGTGGGATGCAAAATCAATCGATAACATCCAAATCAGCTTATCAGAAACTGTGGGCCTAGAAAGCCGCGCTGGTTTCTACGATAAAGCGGGTGCATTACGCGATATGGTACAAAACCACTTGTTACAATTACTTTGCTTAGTGGCAATGGAATCACCAAACAAATTAAACGCGAACAGCATCCGTACTGAAAAATTAAAAGTACTTGAGTCGTTACGTCCGTTAGTGGCTGAAGATGTTGATGCAAACATTGTACGTGGTCAGTATGTACCAGGTAACTTAGACGGTAAAATCGTCCCAGGTTACTTAGAAGAATTAAACGAAGGTGCGAGCAAAACAGAAACTTTTGTTGCTATTCGTGCGCACATCGATAACTGGCGTTGGGCAGGTGTGCCTTTCTATCTTCGTACTGGTAAACGTATGAAAAAGCGTTGTGCTGAAATCGTTGTTGAATACAAAAAAGTATCTCACAACGTTTATACCGACAACGTAGGTAACATTGAGCCAAATCGTCTTGTTATTCGTCTGCAACCAGAAGAAACAATTCAATTAACACTGATGTCTAAGCGCCTTGATAACCTTGAGATGCAATTAGAACCAGTAACCATGAACATTGAGTTATCGCAAGCGTACAGTAATGGTTTCCATTCAGATGCTTACAAGCGCTTAATGTTAGATGCCGCAGCAAATAACCCATCACTGTTTATTCACCGTGATGAAGTGCGTCAAGCATGGAAATGGATTGACCCAATCATTGAGCGTTGGCAAGAAAAAGGTGCACCATCGTTATACCGAGCTGGTACATGGGGCCCTGAAGATGCAGATGAGCTTTTAGAAGAAAACAACCACGTTTGGTTTAACACAGGCGATAAGGCGTAATTAAGATGGCAACAATTGTTGAAAAATTCTTTGCAAACAAAGACGAATTAACAGCTGAGCTTTCTTCAAGCCTTGAACAAAGCCTTGTTGCTGGTATTAAAGAAGATGGTCGCGCGGTACTGATGGTATCGGGTGGCTCATCGCCAGCACCTGCTTATAAGCACTTATCAAACCTTGAGCTTGATTGGGCAAACATTGATGTTGCTATGGTTGATGAGCGTTGGGTTGATGCTGATCATGAAAAAAGTAATGAAGCATTTATCAAAAGCACGCTATTACAAAACCATGGCGCTGCAGCTAATTTCGTAACAATGAAAAATGACGCATTAACGGCACAAAACGGTGTAGCAGAATGTGAAGCTGCATACAAAGCATTAAAGCGTCCTTTTGATGTGACAATTTTAGGCATGGGTCCAGATGGTCATACGGCTTCTCTTTTCCCTCATGCCGAAGGCCTTGAACACGGCCTTGCGACAGATGATTTAGTATGTGCAATTAACGCTATTGAAAGCGATGTAACAGGTAAAATCACTGAGCGTATGACGTTAACTTTAGCTGCGATTGCAGACTCTAAAGTAGTGAAGCTTTTAATTAGCGGTGAAGAAAAGCTCGCTGTTTACAAGCAAGCAAAAGAGGGCGGTGCAGTTGCTGACATGCCTTTACGTGCTGTATTGAATCACCCACATATCAATATCGAAGTTTATTGGGCGCCTTAATCGCCCGATTAAACTCAATGTCAAAAGCGAGCTATTATGCTCGCTTTTTTGTTTTAAATTCTCATCTTTAACAAACGATTTTGCATAAATACGCTTTCTTTAAATAGCCCGATAAAGTGTTAGACAAGTACAAAACGGCTCTATATAATTAAAAATGACAGCGTTGTCATTATTATTGATTGTTATTCTCAGTATTCCCTTTAACTCATTCTGCCCAGAAAAAGTTAAAAATAATTTGTACATGACAGCGCGCTTTTAGAAACACATTAGTTTTTTAAGCTAATTTATTGTTAGATAACAGGTTTTATATAACTTTTAGTTATGGTTAATAAATGCCCAATGGAAACTAAAGCTTACAAAAATACATGTAATTTTTAGCAAATTTCAAAAACTCATCCTTTTGGTCTTTTCATCTGCAATATCACTCATGCTATATTTGCGCCGTTTATTTGTAACAATTCTTAAAAAACTCAATATTAAATATTAGTTATATCAATAACTTGATTATTTCGTTGTAAATTTTTTGCACAAATCAACCAAAAAGATGTAGCACAAATGTAATTTAGAGTGTATGGTTTGTTACTAGATGACAGCGTTGTCATCATCACTGGGCAGAAGTGATATAAAAAACCAACAAAATGATTCAAGGGGAATCCTGTGTTAGCTAAAAATTTTAAGAAAAGCTTATTAGCAGTTAATATCGGCCTCGTAATGAGTGCTGGGTTCACTGGCGCTGCATACGCAGCAGAAGAAACTAAAGTTCAAGAAGATGTTGAAGTAATTGAAGTTCGCGGTATTCGCCGTTCACTTGAAGCTTCAATGAATACTAAGCGCTTTGCTGACAGCGTTGTCGATGCTGTATCTGCAGAAGATGTCGGTAAGTTTCCCGATAGCGATGTAGGTGAAGCGCTTGGTCGTATTTCTGGTGTAGCAGTTAACCGCGCATTTGGTCAGGGTCAACAAGTGTCTATTCGTGGTGCATCTGCACAATTAACGCGTACTTTACTGAATGGGCACTCAGTCGCTTCAACAGGTTGGTATGACCAACAATCAATCGACCGTAGCTTTAACTACACATTACTTCCACCAGAAATGGTTGGTGGTATTGAGGTTTATAAATCATCTCAGGCAAACCTTGTCGAAGGTGGTATCGGTGGTACGGTCATCGTAAACACTCGTAAGCCTTTAGATCTTGACGCGAATACCCTTTTTGGAAGTGTGAAAGCTGACTACGGCACGATCTCAGAAGAAACAGATCCTGAAATCTCTGGTCTTTATAGCTGGAAAAATGATGAAGAAACCTTTGGTGCACTAGTCTCAGCAGCATTTTCTGAAACAAATTATCAGCGCAATGGTATTGAATCTTTAGTAGGTTGGGGTGACATTGTTCCTTCTACATTCCAACAACAACGTGAACGTACTGCTATCAATGCCGTTTTCCAATATCGCCCAACTGATAGTTTAGAGCTAGGTCTTAATGTTATGAGCCTAGATCTTTCAGCTGATAACGCAAATACTTCTCTATTTTTAATATTCCCTGACGATAAAGATGCAGCTTGTGAACAAGTTAATGTAGATGGTACGTGTACTTTCTACCGTCGTTCAGGTGAAGGTGCAAACCCAGGCTGGGCACAAACGTGGGCTCGTGCAGGTTCAATGACTTCGGATACGGTTGATTTTGAATTCAAATACGCTGGTGATAATTTTGAGCTTAAAGGCCGAGTTGGTAACACACAATCAGAAGGTGGTACGGACCTCACTGCGAACTATGGTTTTTGGTTAGGTACTCCTGCAGACTATGCGGGCACATACGATGCGACAGGTGACGTAATTGATATTGATATTGCGAATAAGTCGTTCACTGCTGATGACTTCCAAGGGCAACTATCTTCAGCTGGTTGGGCACTCAAAAAGCAACCTAACTCTGATGAAGAAACATACGCACAGTTTGATTTAACATTCCCTGTTGATTTTGGTGCAATTACTGCAATCAAAACAGGTTTCCGTTGGGCAGATCACGACGTTAAACAAGAGACTTATACTGCGAATTTAGTAGACTCAATCGCGGCATACGATGCATCTCATTATTATTCAGGCACAGTATCCTCAGGGGCGGGTTTCACTATACCTAAACCTAACCTTGATCAAATGCTCTCTGATGGTTACGCAGCGATTACTAGCTTTGATAATACATCAATCGCTTATAAGGCTGGCTATGGTACAGTAAATGAAGAAAATTTTTCACTTTACGCAATGGCTGATTTTTCTGCTGAAGGCATACGTGGTAACTTTGGACTACGTTATACCTCTACAGATGCATCATCTGATTACTTCGCACTAGATGCGAATGGTAACTACGCAAACAGCCTAAGCACTGATAAAGCTGATTACAGCGAAGTATTACCAAGTGTTAACGTGGCATTTGATTTGACTGAAGATATGATTCTACGTTTCTCAGCAGCGCAAGTAATGTCACGTGCTAACTACACTGACATGTTTGCATCTTCATCATTAGCGGGTTATGAAGATGATGTAGATGGTAATGAAGTTATCACTACTGGTAATATCGGTCTGGAGCCATTCAAAGCAACACAAGCTGATTTTGGTATTGAATACTACTTTGATGGTGACGGCATGGTTAGTGCTACTTACTTCATCAAAGATATCTCATCATTTACTAAGGTAGATGAAGTGACTAATCAAAGTATTGGTATAACAGACCCTAACACTGGAAAGGATGACTGGACAGTTGCTTCTAAAGGGACGGGTTCAGGTGGTGAGATTAAAGGTATCGAGCTACAAATTCAAGATGGTTTTGACAATGGTTTCGGCTACCAAGCTAATTATACTTACGTCGATTCAGAAGCTCCTGCAGAAAACTTCCCTGACCGTATTGAATTATTCTCTGACTCTTCAGAGCATACGGTTAACTTAGTTGGTTACTATGAGGCTGATTTCTACAGCGTACGTTTAGCATATAACTGGCGTTCAGAGTACATGGTTCGTGAAGCACCAGGTTTCTATGGTAACCGTGAGCATCAAGACTACGGTACACTTGACCTAACGGCTAAGTATTCAGTAACAGACTATCTAGACTTAACATTTGAAGCGGTTAACATTACTGAAGAAGACAGTATTCAAATTGGTACTGCCTCAGGTGATGCAGATGTTAAACCTGAGCTTCGTAACGGCTACCCAGCATGGAGCTTTGAAGGTGAAGCACGCTACAAGCTAGGTGTATCACTACGTTTCTAATTTGATTTAGATAACGAAATTAAGAAAGCCCAGCTCGTACTGGGCTTTTTTGTGAGTAAAAAGTGGGCGAGTAAAAATGATAAAAAAAATCGCAATTGTTGGTGGTGGAACAGCAGGTTGGTTAGCCGCTAACCATTTAGGCCATGCGCTTTTGCAAAGCGGTATTGAGATCACATTAATCGAGTCACCTAATATTGCCAGCATAGGTGTCGGTGAAGGTACTGTTCCTTCGATGCGCAACTCTTTGCAAAAGTTTGGTATCAGCGAAAGTGACTTCATCAATGAATGTGATGTTACTTTTAAGCAGTCAATCAAGTTTGTAAATTGGCTAGATAAACACAAACATGGTGCTAACTTTTACCATCATTTATTTGATCACCCACATATATTCGGTGAGGAGTTAACGCAGCAGTGGCTTGCTGAGGGTAACGGTAATGATTACGCCGAGTTTGTTTCTAAGCAACATGCGTGTTGTGAAAATAACCTAGCACCGAAAACAATTGCGACACCTCAATATGCAGGTATCAATGGCTATGCCTATCACTTTGATGCTAAAAAGTTTGCTGCATTCTTAGGAAGCCATGCCGCGCAACATTTTGCTGTAAAACACCTGTTTGCAGAAATTAAAGATGTCAGCTGTGATGAGCAAGGTTTTATTACACACCTAATCGACTCAGAAGGTAACGCCTTAGAGTTTGACTTTATTATTGATTGCTCTGGTTTTTCGGCTGCCTTTATAGGGCAAAAATTAGGGGTCGGTTTTGTAGATAAATCAGCTAGTTTATTAACTGATACTGCAATCACATTGCAAGTACCGACACAAAGCGATGATGAAATACCACCTTACACTATTGCTACGGCACACCAAGCCGGTTGGATCTGGGATATTGCACTCACAGAGCGAAGAGGGGTGGGGTTTGTTTATTCATCTAAGTATATGAGCGATGAGCAAGCACACGCTAAATTGCATCATTATTTAGGTAATAAATTTGAGCACTTAACGCCAAGAAAGATCCCAATGAAAGTAGGGCATAGAGAAAAAATGTGGCACAAAAACTGTGTCGCTATCGGGTTGTCGCAAGGATTTGTTGAGCCACTTGAAGCAACTGCCATCTTAATTGCAGACTTTTCTGCGGGGTTATTAGCAAAGCGTTTTCCGCGTACCCGAGATGACATTAACTTAGTTGCTGATGATTATAATCAGCAGGTGAATTATGTATGGCAACAAACGTTCGATTTTATAAAAATGCATTACTTTATTTCGGATAGAACTGATTCAGCCTTTTGGCGTGATAACAAAAAAGCCGACCAGTTATCAGACAAACTAAAAAATAACCTAGCACGCTGGCATCGCTTTACGCCGGTACGGGAAGACTTCGCCAGTAAGTTTGATTTATTCGACTTAGAAAACTACTTATATGTATTGTTTGGTATGCATTATGTACCTGCCAAACAGCAACGCGTCAAGCAGTTATTAAGCGAGCTACCTAAGCACAGAGAACTATTAGATAAAATAAAGAAATTTGGCTTACAGAAGTACTAATTTGATTAACTGAGCTGGCTAAAAAAGTATTAGTCAGCTTAGCTAATTCTAAAAAATGAAGAGATAGATAAACGGCTGTTGCTTATATCATTGCTGTACTCTTTGTGATTAAAAAGAGCTGCGCTATGCAATAGGTTGCTCTTATAAATTACGAGCCTATTAATCTTCGCTTCAATATCCACCACTTTTTCAAAAAGCGCTGTTGTTTCATTTAAATAGCCTTGATGAGTTGCGCTGTGTTTTTCTGTATCAGCAATCATGTTATGCACGCTATTTTGGTTATCAGCTGTCACTTTAATTATGTTCTCGGGGAGGTATTTGTATATGCCTGTGCCGCCCCATTCTTTAGGAGACAAATAATGCACTGCTGCAAATGTTTTATCATCCGTTGAATCAATATGTGGCATACGCTGTAAGGTATTTAATTCATCCGCATTTTGAGTAACTAATGAAAGCTTACAGCGGTGAAGATATAAATTATTTTCACCGCTTGTAATGATCCCTTGCTCTAAAAGCTCGTTAAGTAGCTGCTCAAAAGCTCGGTAATAAGGCGCAGGCATTTCATCTCGTTTGCCTGGGTAAAGTGTGCCATCGCTGCCAAAAGGCTGGAAATAGGCTGTATCTGTGGCAAATTGATAAATAGGCTCAACGCTGTGTAAAAAGTCATCAACAATAATGACAGTCTCATTAATTTCAGCAATGAAAACGCTGCTTACTTTATAGTCTTTATTTAATTGATAGCCTTTCATTGTTTGCCTTATTCTTCCCATAATTTTTGAATATACTAACAAAAATAGTGGCTTATGCGTGATAATATTTACTTGTTTATAGCTTGTTTTTTCATCATTTGGGGTTGATTGGTAATGTAGGTAAATTTGTTAATTTATAATGTACAAACTGCCACAAAATTTTCACTTCCTTTTTGTTGCCAAAACCTATAGGCTTTGGGCACTAACAGCAAAAACATATTATAAAATTAATGGAGCAGTATCATGGCGGAGCAACAAGTACAGCCTTTACATAACGAAAAACATGCCAACACTAAAATTCAAAATGGCATCAACATTGAGTTCATGAAAACTCAGCACTTAGTACCTGTGGTTGCACACGAATTTGCACGCATCGCAAATGAATTCCCAATGGCATTTGTTAAAAACAACGAATCAGGTCAATTCCAAGCAGTTGCTTTATTTGGTCTAGAGCCAGGCGAGAACCTTTTCATTCAAGACGACAAATGGACAGCTGCATTTGCACCTATGTCTATGACTCGTTACCCACTAGGTCTTGTTAAGCACCCAGAAGCTGACCAATTTGGTATCGTAATCGACGAAGCAAGCCCGCTTGTAAGCGAAGAAACAGGTAATGCACTTTTCGAAAACGGTGAAGAAACTGAGTACCTTAAGCGTCGTAAAGAAGCGCTTGTTTCTTTCATCGAGTTCTCTCAGGTCACTGAAGCATTCACTAAGTACCTTGCAGACAAAGAACTACTAGTAGCTCAAACGCTAACTGTAGAAATCAAAGGTGAGAAAAAAGACATCAACGGTATCTACCTTGTTGATGAGAAAAAACTTAACTCACTAAGTGATGAAGAGTTCTTAGACCTTCGTAAGCGTGGCTACTTAGCACCTATCTACTCTTTCTTAACGTCTACTCACCAAGTAGCACGTTTAGCACGTTTAAAAGCAGCTCAAGCTTAATTTTAAACAGCTGAAAAAAGCGCCATTAGGCGCTTTTTTTGTTTCTTTCGTCGGTTAAAGCTTGAAATGCAGCGCCGAATTATTCACATTGGGCTTACAAACTAAAATAAATATAAGTGCCCCTATGTTAAAAACATTACTCACCTCAGCCATTGCCCTTAGCGCATTATCATTTAGTTCTTTAAGCCACAGTAGTGATCAACCTTTTGCTATCGCCATTCATGGTGGTGCAGGAACGATTGAAAAGAGCCGCTTCACGCCAGAGCAAGAAAAAGCTTACCGTGCAAAACTAAAAGAAGCCGTTGAAACAGGCTATGCCGTGCTTGAAAAGGGCGGTGAGAGCCTAGATGCTATCACTGCGGCAATTAATGTGCTGGAGAACTCGCCGTATTTCAACGCTGGTCGCGGTGCTGTATATACTTATGACGGTGCACATGAGCTTGACGCATCGATTATGGATGGTCGTACACGCCAAGCTGGAGCTGTTGCTGGGGTTAAACACATTGAAAACCCAATTAACTTGGCGCGCTTAGTGATGGAAAAATCAGTGCATGTTATGCTCAGCGGCCAAGGTGCTGAAGAGTTTGCAAAAACTCAAGGTATGCCGCTGGTTGAAAACAACCTATTTGATACTGAGCACCGTTATAAAGCGTTATTAAAAGCAAAAGAAAAGCTCGATAAACAAAAAGTAACTAGCAAAGACTACCAAGCTGCACACAAAGCCCTGCCGGTTAATTACAAAATGGGCACTGTCGGTGCAGTTGCACTTGATAAAAACGGTAATATCGCTGCAGGTACTTCTACAGGTGGTATGACAGCAAAACGTTTTGGTCGTGTAGGTGACTCACCAGTGATTGGTGCGGGGACCTTTGCTGAAAACGAATCTTGTGCAGTATCTGCAACAGGGCATGGCGAGTACTTTATTCGCTACAATGTGGCAGCTGATATTTGTGCTCGCGTAAAATACCAAGGTAAAACTATTGTAGAAGCGGGGAACGAAGTGATCCACGATGTATTAATGCCTATAGGTGGCACAGGCGGTGTGATCATTATTGATGCTAAAGGTAACATTAGCTTGCCGTTTAACACCGCTGGTATGTACCGTGCGAGTAAATCAAATACATCACCAACTTATGTGGGTATTTTTAAAGACGAGTAATTATCTGTAACGAATCTTCAGACAATAAAAAACCGAGTTCACAACTCGGTTTTTTATTGTCACCAAAGTTATTGGCGATTAATTTTTACCTTGAAGGGTGTTTCATCTTGATTCGTTGAGCGATAAGGGTTGATATCTAAACCACCACGGCGTGTATAACGGGCATACACTTCTAACTCTTCAAGGTTTAACTGCTGCATTAAATCGCAGTAAATACGCTCTACACATTGCTCATGAAATTCGTTGTGAGTTCGAAATGAAATTAAATATTTTAATAAGGCTTCATGGCAAATCGCTTGGCCTTTATAACGAATAATCACACTCGCCCAATCAGGCTGTGAGGTGATCAAACAGTTCGATTTTAGTAAGTGACTGTGTAGGGTTTCTGAGACAATCTCATCACCATTATGGCGAAGTGAGCTTGCATCAATATCATAGCTGGTGATTTCGATATCCAGATCATCAATACATTCGCCCGGTAACGCTGAAAATGGCAAACAATTGAAATCATCTGCTTGGTATAAAGTAACGACCACCGGTGCATTAACTGCATCTGACAAGTCTTTGCTAAGCGCTTGATGTACGCCATCTAGCGTCTCAAAACGTGTTTGATTAAAGCTATTTAGGTACAGTTTGAATGACTTAGACTCAATGATATGGCTGCTCTGACAAGGAAATACAAACGTTGCCACAGCGACCATTGGCTTACCCTTGCTATTTAGCCACGATAATTCATAGCCAGTCCAAATATCTTGGCCTTTAAACGGTAAGTTATCTTCGCTAACACCTAATGCATCACGGTTTAATTTACGGGCAATAGGAAACAGTAAACTGGGTGTGTAGGTATCTACATACTCTGTGCTTTTACCAAGAACACTGTTTTTCAGTTCGGGTGAGTTGCTGTAATCTGTCATCTTTACACTTTTGTAGTTACAATGGCGGCATTATACCTAAAGCCAATGAGTTTCGCAGTATGTCTGTTTCTACAAAACTAGATAAGTTACATCAAGCATTTAGTGAAAAATGCCTCGAACGCACAGGAAAGCTTCCTGTTATTGAACATGATACAGCATGGCCAAGTCCATGTGAGCAGGGCGAAGTAGATGAGCAGGGGCTTATTCAGTGGTGTGCAGTTCCACAACAACCTGCTGGCAGTTTAGAAGACTTAGCCAAGGCACTAGAGTTATCGTTTCCTGAAGATTTAAGCCCATTGTTTGGTCATGTCTATGCGGGTAATTTGTTATTGAGTATTGATGATCATCACATTGAACTGCTACAAGCATGGAATGAAGATGATTTTAGCCGCTTACAGCAAAATATTACCGGTCACGTGTTAATGAAGCGCAAGCTAAAGCAGCCAGAAACCGTATTTATTGGTCTTACAGAGCAAGATGATCTGCTGATCACTGTATTAGTCGAAAGCGGTGATGTTTGCTTAGAGTATGTGGGTAAAAAACCACATCATGTGCTAGCGAATAGCATCAGTGAGTTTTTAGACAAAGTAACGGTGTAAATTCAATAAGTAAAAAGGGGCGGTTGCCCCTTTCGTGTATCTGGTTATTACCTTTATTAGGTTATTGAAAGTCCCACGAGATATTCGAAACAATGCCACAGGGCTCACAACGAAAATCAAATAAGCCAAACCATGGCTCTGGTAATTTCCACTCGCCATCGCAGCTTGGGCAGCGACGTTTAAGCTCTGACTCTTTGTCAACGCCGCCTACACGGTATAAATAGTAATAAACCGGCTTCTTGGTTAGAAAACTAATACGTTTCGTGATATCGCGACCACGGCGGTATAAGTCACTCTTGATGCTAGTTAGCTCTTCAAGCGCAGGAAATTCACAACGGGTTGCACCATTGATCTGAATTTGATCGCACGCTTGCCAGTCTTCTTGCCATTTAATGAGTGTTTTGTAATCGCCATTGGCAATTGCTGGAATGCGAAATAATGGCACAGGCAAAAAGTCATCACCACAATAAAGCGGGCTACAGGTGTGCACGTACGTGGTATACAAAATATAGCACGACGGATCATGACACATGTCTGCGCCATTTGAGTGAATGTCTTGGCCGACCACTTTAACTTTTGGTGCCAGTAAGCCTGCAGTGTTTAATTGCTCAATGCTATGTTTTACAAACGGGCTATGGTTGAGCGGATGCATCGCATCTTCGGTTGGGCACATTACACGAGTAATGAAAAATCCATCTTTTAAAACCGTTGGAAATTCATCACCAATAATTTGGCCGTTAAAACGAAGCGCATTCACTAGGCGGTTTATCGCCTGTTCAGCAAGCTCTAGGGTAGTATCTTGGTAGCAATCAAAAGTCAGATCGACAACAAACATTATTTTTTCTCAAGCAGTGCTAATAACCTATCTAATTTTGCTTCAATACGATCCAATTGACTTTCTTTTGGTGTACTCAGTTGTTCATTTGACGGGTTATTGATGAAATTATTAATTGAATCCGGATTGTTTTTATATTGGCTAACCGCAGCGATGATCACAGGCATCGGCATTGGTTGGGCTAGCTTACTTTTAGTTAAGGCAACTGTTGGGGTTTTACCTTCATCAAGAAGGGTTTTAATTGCATCAAATACAACGGCATTCATTTTTGTATAAACTCTTTTATAAAGACTAAAAAGCACCGCAGTATATGGGCTGCAGTGCGCGCGTATGGTAGCAATAATAGATGTGGAGTGAAATTACTTTCCTAATTTACGAGCTAAAAGAATGTTATTTAAGCTCGTAAATTTGGTCGCAGGCGTTACTGGCGTAACCTTGCGTCTAATTCATCAATCACCTCGCTCCAAGCACCATCTTCTGCAAGTGATTCTGCTAAAAAGTGTTGCTGAGCTTCATCCCAAAAAGGCGCTTCCTGCAATAGGGTTGTATCAGACAGTTGATGGGATGCTATAAAAGCATCTATTTCACTTTCTTTGCTCGGTAAACCAAGTTGTGCAAATAGGGTCGAAATATCATGTTTTGTCGTATCCATAGTTCTGCTCCTTGTGTATGGCGATAATTATTACTGCTTGAACTTAATGATGATGAACCGCAGTTTAACTTACGCTGAATTTGTCTTTAATCGCTGTTGGGTATATACCTTATAGTCTAGTACGAAAATAATAAAACAAATAAAAGGATGAGTATTTTGACAGTTGCTGAACCCGAAACCTTAAGTGTGCAATACCTGAGTGCTGAAGATATTAGCACTGCCGCAAGCCTTATTTATCAAGCCTATCATGATGATCCCGTTCTTCAGAATGTATTAGGTTTTCAACAAGATAACCCAAGTAAATATGAAACTAAATTACGTGCTTTAGTACGTGAAGAGCTAGCAAGTTTCTGGCAAGAAAAGCAGCCTCTAATAGGTCTTTACTCACAAAGCAGATTAAAGGCCATTGCCTGTGTATTCGATTCGGCAAGTGAACTACAAGCTGAACGATACTGGCATTGGCGCTTAAAACTGATGCTTAGTGCGGGTTACTTGCAAACCAATCAGCTTATAGAAAAAGAGCGCACTATTCGCGAAGCGCTTTCGAGTAAAGGTCATTATCTGTTTTTAGCCTTTATAGCCGTTGACCCACATTTTCAGGGGCAAGGTTTAGGCAGATATCTGCTACGAGGGCTTGATGATTTAGTTGAGTCAAGCAATCAAGCAAGTGGTTTAGCCGTATTTGTTACTCGCTCTGAACAGCGTGAATTCTTTAGCTCTGAAGGGTTTGAAGTGTTCAAGGCCTTGAGCTTTAACCAAGTCGAAGGTGACTTGATGTTCAAAGCAGCAAAATGACAAAAGGACGTTTTGGAAATAGCAATGTGAGATAAATCTCACATTGCTGTGCGTTTTATCAGTTTAATGCCTTTAAATTTGTACCCATAATTGCTTATTGTAATGATTTTAAAGGATTTATTGTTTTTGTCATTTTTGTGACTTAGAAAAAATTACTTTTTATGCCTACCAAGATATCCGCATTTCTCTAAACTTAATCATGTCAAGAAGACGCAGGTTCAACGATTGAACTAATGCCAAGGATTAGGATTATGGCAACAAAGCAAGATGCTTAGCAGGAAGCAAAGGGACAAGAGCTAGGGAAGCAAGGAAGAACAAGGACACTGCCAGGATGCAGTACAATCGCGGAGCGATTGAAAAGGACTGACCAAAGGATGATTTTAGCAGGAAGCTAAAGGAGCGTTTGGAAAACGAAGTGGATAGCCATTGACGGCAAGAGGACGGCACTAGGATGTGTTAAATGTTACATGAAGTAGCATGGTGGGTGTATCGGATGTATACCCGTTCAGGGGAAAGATAAAAAGGCAGCTTCGGCATAAGTAAGGATACTTAATCATGGAAGTAGCAAGATTGGGGCGTGGCTATTAGCTACGCCTTATACCATTCCGCATAAAGATTAAATCAATTTAATCCATTCCCGATTGCACATTTTCTTCACTCGATCCGGGATTGAAATAAAGTGATTCCATGCCTTTGAAACTTCATCGACAATTTCGTCATAGCCCGAAAACACTCTATTGGATAAACAATGTTGT
>NZ_JBECOT010000071.1:0-17881 GCF_040104395.1 Pseudoalteromonas sp. BZA4 | reverse complement strand
TATTCGAACCTTATTCTTTTAGGCTGTCGAAGTAGACCTTCGCCTTTTTTAAAACGTCATTCTCCAACTGAGCATCTTCGAGTTGCTTCTCAAGTTTGCGAATTTGGCGCTCTAAATCTGTGTATGATTTGTCTGGGCCTTGGTTCTTTAATGGCTTTGCTGTTTTCTTCTTCGAGGTCATGTGACTTCTCCAACTTGATAGCATGTCAGGATGAATTCCGTATTTATTAGCGACCATCTTAACTGTATCTGTGGTGCCTAACGACTCTTGAACGACTTTTATTTTAAATTCGAGTGAATGTTTACGATATGGTTTTACTTTCATGATTACTGACTCCAAAAAGGTGTCTACTTTTATGGAGTCAGATCAGTCAGCCGTCAGCCGTTAGCCGTCAGTCTGGAATCTCGGGGAAACCATCGCGCGAAATAAATTTCACGCCTACGGTACTGCTTTACTCTTTCCCCTTGTAGCTCGCTAACTTGTTTTAAATCTGCTAGCTTAGCAAGTTCTTATTCTTAAAAGGATTTAACCAGTCGTATGAAGTCAGGAAAGTTTTTTAAATGGGTGTGGAATGTTAACGGTCTAATTTTACTTATAGGTTTAATCATTGGAGCAGCAGCAATAGGGTATAACTTTGTTGCTTACTTACTAAAGTCCGATAACCATGTTCAGCAACAAACACTAAACTTAGCTGAAGATGAAAAGCAGCAAGAAAAGTGGAAACTGGGTTACCCCCGTAAGGTCGAGGGGAGTGATTTTTACTTTATCCCGTTGGAATCAGAAAAACTGGATATCGAGGTGAAAGCTGACGTAACAGTTTACAATAATTTTAGCGGTGGTTATAAGTACAGACCTACGCGCTCAAAGAACATCTTGTTTCTTAATGACAAAACCAATCACGCCAAGTGGCTATTTAAAACAACGGATCAGTTGATCATAGAGTTTGGTGCTTTAAGCCATTACAAAGAGTTTGACACTCGTCCTTACAAGGAGCAAAAAGTCTATGCTCCTAAGGCAGTTTCGTATGAAGTTATCAAAAACGATACCAACAACGACAAACTGCTCGATGGCAAAGATAAGCGCACCTTCGCGCTAAGCAAGATTGATGGCTCAAACTACAGCGAAGTTATTTCAGGTTACAACCGCATTGTAGAGTCTAACCTCAACGCTGAGGGCAATTTATTCGTTGTATTTATCAACAACGATGAAGTTTACTCTATGCTGATAGACCTAGATACATTTGAAGTGATTAGTAAAAGCATGCTACCGAAGGTAGGGGAGTGAAATTAATATTAGATAGCAGATGTCAGAAGAATGATCTGACATCTGACTACGCGGGGTAAACCCGCTGCTACTTAAAAGCTTGTAACTTTACTCTTGTAGCCCGCTAACTTGTTTTAAATCTGAGAGCTGACGGCTGAAAGCTGATGGCTCGTTGAACCATCGCACGAAATAAATTTCACACCCACGGTACTCCTTTACTCTTTCCCCTTGTAACTCGCTAACTTTTTTAAATCTGACAGCTCTGAGTGTGTTGGGTTTCGCTACGCTCTAGCCAACCTACGAACTCCTTTACTCTTTCCCCTTGTAGCTCGCTAACTTTTTTAAAGCTGACAGCTCTGAGTGTGTTGGGTTTCGCTACGCTCTACCCAACCTACGAGCTCGCTAACTCGTACACTTTTCCGTTTCATGGGTCAGTTGTTTGAGTGCGATGATTTGGCCTTGTTTGTTTTGGTCTAGGGCGAGTAGGTCTCCTTGGTGAATATGAGTATCTAGGGTGCCGTGTTTTTGTAGTTCTTCAAGGAGTGATTGTTTAATTTGTACTAAGACATTTTGCTCGCAGTCGGCGATATACCAGTCATTGTCAACACTGACTAGACGGCCTGTGAAGCTGGTGCGGGCTTGGTGATTGGCTAATGCTTGTTGGTAGTTAGCATCTAGGTTTTGTTTTTGTTGTTTAAGATTACTCACATAGCTGCCTTTGGCGTCGAGTTCGTGTACTTCAAGCCATTGATAGTCCGATAAATCCACGGCATAAACATGGGTTAACTCGCGGTTGTTGTATTGCAGCATGACAAAACCAAGAATCGCTAAAGCAGCAAATACTCCGGTCATTTGCAGGCCTAAAAAGCGCTGTGGTCTTGGCGTTGCCGACTGTGGCTTTTGCATGTGTGAAAGCTCGTCGCTGCTTAAGCTGTGCTCTGCCTTACGTTTTTGAAAATGTGCTTTTAAATCAGCATCGAGTTGCTCGTCGTTACGCTTCATAATGGCCTCCTAGTTGTTGTTTCAGGTTTTGACGGGCATATCGCAGCCGAGTTTTAATGGTCTCTGGGTTACTTTGTGTGATTGCAACAATGTCTTCGAGACTAAAGCCTTCTTGTTGTAAGGTCAGCGCTTCACGTTGTACAAAACTAAGTGCCATAAGTGCTTTATCAAAGGCTTCGTAGTCGTAGTGATAACTTTCATCCTGAGGTTCAGTAAATAGTTGGTTGTCTTCTAATTCAACGAACTTTTGCTGCTTACGAAATTCATCAATTAATAAATTACGTGCTAACCGAAAAAGCCACGCTTTTGGGTTGTTTTGATCATTGTAAAAGTCGCGTTTATCAATAACTTTTAACCAGGTTTGCTGGCATATATCAAGGGCAAGATCTTTATCACTCTGTGTAACTAGATAGTGATAAAGAACGTTCCCATATTGAGCAACGAGTTGGTTAAGGTAACGGTTGTCGCCCGTTTTGGCATACTGCGCCAAACAATCTGTGCTTGGCTTGTCAAATAACCATGTCTTGATGCTCATTAGCATAGGCAGTTATCCATCTATTTTAAAATCAAGTTGAACGCTTTGGTTTGTTTGTAATTGTGCCACACCTTCAACTACTTTAGGGCGATATTTCCAACGTTTAATGGCGCGAATTGCTTCACGGTCAAATACCCGTTTAGGCTCGGCATCAATAATAACAGGGTCAATCACTTCGCCAGTCGGTGAAATGCTAAAGCTAATTTGTACCCAACCTTCAATGCCATCACGAGCTGCTACCGGAGGGTACTTAGGGTTTATACGCACAATTGGTGTTGCATCTCCTGTTGGTTGGTTAATGCTTTTGCTAAGCGTGTCGCCAATGTTATCGAATGTCATTGTTGGTGTTAAATCCGCTACTACAACTGTATCGGTCGTATCAATCGTTGGTCGCGGTGGTACTTTTGGTGGCATTTTAGCAACTGGCGGTGGCGGCAGTGTTTGCTTTACTTGTACTTTTGAGTCTTCCGGTACTTCATAAATTTCAACCGTGATATCTGGGCCTGTTTTAACATCGGCTCTTTGCTCAGCAGAAATTAAGTACTGCATAAATGCAAATGCTGCAAAGGTCATGACACCGCCGCCAATAATTGCTGCGGTTGTCTTCAAAGCAGCATTGCTGTTATTCAAGTTTGCTGAGTTTAGTGGTAAAGTATGCATAGCCGTTCCTCTTTGGATAATTGCTTTCATAGCTAAAACGGCTGGCAAATAAAAAAGGGGTGAAACTTTTTTCACTTTTTATTTTTCACAAGTTTTTTAGGTTGTTATGAAACTTATTCAAATAGATAAAGCCCGTTACCGTAAACATTTAAACCAAGTAATTATTGCTTGTGTAATTGCTTTAGCCGTTGGCAGTTTAGCCATTTCACAGACATTAATTGTGTTATTTCCTGACCCAAGCGGTAGCCATTTTCATTGGAACCTATTAGGTGTTGTTGTGTGTAGTTTGCTGGTGGGCTTTGTGCTTAATAAATACCGCAATCATGATTACATGACTGAAATTGTCTATGTGTGGGAGCTTAAAAAAGCGCTGAATAAAATCACCCGTAAAATGCCAAAGTTAAAAGCAGCAGGGCGCGAGGGCAATGCAGATGCTTTATTAGCAATTCATTACAGCTATGCGGGTTCACGTTTGTTATGGCAACTTGATGACAACACTATTACCATGGATGAGTTGGCAATTAAGCAGGCAGAGCTTGATAGTGTTGCAGATAAATACAATCTCTCGCTTGATGCAGAACGTTATGATGAGTCAATCTTAAAGCAATTTTAAGGACGAATAATGAAAAAGGTTTTGATTGTTTGCTTAGGCAATATTTGCCGTTCACCTACTGCTGAAGCGGTACTTCGTAGTCGTGCCAAGGCGCTGGGTGTCAATGTTAAAGTTGATTCTGCTGGCACCATTGGTTACCACCAAGGTAATCCACCAGACTCACGCTCAAAAGCTGCAGCTGAAAAACGCGGTTATAGTTTTAAAGGCATCTATTCGCGACCAGTGACTCAAGCTGATTTTCATGAGTTTGACTTAATTCTCGCAGCCGACAAGCAAAATCTTGCTGATTCACAAGCCCAGTGCCCAGAGCACTTACAATATAAGATGTCGCTGTTTTTAAGTCATGGTGATGCAGGAGAGAGTGAGATCCCCGACCCCTATTATGGTGGTGATCAAGGCTTCGAAAAAGTACTCGATTTAATAGAGGACGCAGCCGATAACCTGCTTAAAAAGTTTTAATACCAATCCGCAAAAATACTTAATCATTTTGAGGGATTAAACCTGTCGCTATCTGCGTTAAAAATTTCTGATTTAGAACAACTAAATAACGAAATTTTTGCCTTGCTATCAACGAGGTTTTCTTGCCTCAAAATAGCTCACTTAATTAAGCGAATTGGTATAAAAAGGGTCGCATTGCGACCCTGTTATTTATTAGTTGATTTTAAAATCTAATTGCACCCGAGAAGTCGCTGCTATAGCTTGACCATTTTCAAACTTAGGGGCATAACGCCACTGTTTTACTGCTTTAACAGCTTCTCTTTCAAATGCTGAGCCACCCTCAGAGCCAACCACAGTTATGTTGTCTACAAAGCCTGACGGGGTTACTTCAAACTCCATTACGACACTGCCATCTTCCATACGTTGAACTTTTGATTTTGGATATTTAGGATGTACGCGGTATAACGGCTCTTGTTCTTGGCTTTCTTTCCAAGGCACCATTTTCGCAATCGCTAAGCAGTGTTTGGTTGCTTCGTCGCTTTTACCTGTTTTTTCGTATAAGTGAACTAGCTTTGAATGGGCGTTTAATTCGGTTTGATGATCAAAGTCTAGCTCTTGATCAAATACACTTACTACGTGATTCAATCGCTCAATAGCGGTGCTGTATTTACGTTGGTTTTCTGCAAATGCGGCAACTAAAAAGTCAGCGCTAATACGATCGACAGCGTTATTTGGTAAGTTTTCTTGGTAGTACTTATCGGCTTCTTCAAGATATTCCTTTGCTGTGTAATAGCGTTCGCCAGTGCCCTTATAAGCAAGGATACGAGCAGCGGTCATTTTTGCATCAGCAACAAGCTTGTCTGAGTTTTGTTTTTCAGCAATAGCAATGACATCATCAAGATACGTATCAGCGCGCTTAGCTGAGGGAGTTGATTCTGCCATGCCGATTAATGAATCATATACTTGCACACTTAGCTTGCCGTGGTTTTTTTCGAGTATTTCGTAGGCTGTGCGATATAACTCAAAGCGTTGTTCTTGTTCGCTTTTATCTAGACTGTTTGCATAGTTAATAGCAAGATTGGCGGTGTTGTCGGCGCTTTCACCATAAATTTCTTTGCCAAGCTCAAACGCTTTTTTAGCAAGCTCACTACTGTCTTGCTTATTTTCTACAGCAGCGACATAAGCGCGGTAGGTGTCGTTAAATTCTTGGGTGGTCGTTTCATTGGCAATGCCTTGCTGACTAAATAGTAATGCAACACATAAGGCAAGTGAGCTCTTTTTCATAATATTCCTTATTATTTTGCCCAGAGAAGAGGGGATTAATACTTGTTGATGATAATTATTATCATCATTAGGTGCAAGGTATCTAGTAATTTTTAATGTATCACTGTTTTTAATTTAAGCAAAAACGGTGATTAAGCTTAACCGGTCGCAGGTACTTATGAAAAAGCGCTCACATTGAGCGCTTTATTTTTAGATTATAAACTCAGGCAAATTCTGTTCATCAAACCAACCCGGTATGTAATGCGATTCGTAAAGTCGCCAACAATTATCTGACTCTAATCTTGCTGCTAACTGATAGTGAGCTGCATAGATTTTTTGATTGCTATCATTCACGGGGTTTTCGGGAATGATTCGGGCAATGATAAATCGAGCTGTTTTTTTATCTTGGCTAATCTCCATTTTGACCAACTCTGCAAAGTGCTGCCAAAATGGCGCAAGCAGTCTAAAGTTTTTTAAACTCCCTATAACACTTTCTCTACCAGATAAATCACCTAAAGGAGGAAAGCTGCCTTGTATATTTTGGCTGTAGCAATCAATAAGTAAATTAATATCACAGTTATCAACAGCAAATGCATACTTGTTATAAAGATCAATGAGGGCTTGCTTTGGCTCTGCAGCTTTAAACTTGCGAATTAATGCCCATGGAGAGTGTAATTCACTTACTATTGTTGGTGCACCATCAACTAGCTGCCACCCCTGAACTCCAGGAAGCATGTTCCAGTTAGGAAGCAAGGATTGTTGTCCTTTATTCCAGTTAACCTGAAATTTAATGTGGTTAATAAGCCATTGCTGGTTTTCATAAACGAAATGAAAAATAAACGTACAACCACATAAAAAGCGTTTTTGCCCATGATTTACATCTACATAAGCGTAGCTGCTTGCTGCGGCAAAATCTTTTTGGTGTGCAGTAAACGTATTTGTAAATTCAGCACTCGTTGCATAGTTTTTGAAATCTTCACTTAAGGTTGTTGATACATGCTTTTGCCCATTTATAGAGCCATGGTGATGGCTTTTGAAAACGATATCAGAGCTAAACAGCTTTGCTAACGAGTGCTTATCCGAGCGTAACCAGCTATCTTTAAACTGAGATATTAAGTTTCCGAGCTGTTCTTGAGTACTCATACAGCAGGCTCTCTTTGTTCTTCTTCAAGAGCAGGAATAACAAAGTTACCCAATTCATCAATTACATCTTGGGCAGCCCTTCGAGAAGGTTTTAAGTTTAGCGCAATGTGTTTTACGCCAAGCTCTCTGTGTTTTAACAGTCGCTCAATAAGGGCATTTCGACCAATTCGTACAACGTTATAAAAACGCTGGTACGGGGCGTCAGGGTTTTTATCTAAATCAAAAAATGTCGCATAGCCGTAATGTGGGCTTGTGTTGCTATTGCTTGCAATTGATAGGTTGTTAATGATTTCACTGATGGCTTGTTCATTATCAACAGCCCAAATCCAAGCATTAACATTATTAGCCAACCACTCAAATGATTGCCTAGAACGACCAACGGCCATAACGGGTATCTGCTGATTTACTGGTTTTGGATAAAGGTCAAGTGAACCATCAAGCTCACCGTAATATTGGCTAAGGTGTTTAGGAAAACTTTGTTGGTGTAATGTTTTGATAATTTCAACTGACTCTCTGTAGCGCTCAGCACGCGCGTTAAAATCGACACCAAAAGCCGGGTATTCAACTGGCCTGTCTCCGGTTGAAACTCCTAACACAAAACGACCATTACTTAGATGATCAACTGAGGCTGCTTGTTTGGCAACCATGATAGGATCGCGTAATGGTAAAACTGCCCCTGCGGTGCCTAAAGTAATTGTATTTGTATGTGCAGCAATGAAACCTGCGTAAGTGAATGGATCAAGCATCTGCGCAGCATCACCAAAATTAGGATCATAAAAAGGCACATCCCTAAACCAAATACTGGCAATACCTGCTTGCTCAGCCTGCTTAGCCGTTGCTATATCAGCATTGAGGGTAGGGAAAGGGCTGCTAGGGTAAGCTTCAAGGGGAGTGAGCAATCCCAGCGTTAATTTGTTGTCGGCAAATACATTTGTAAAGCTAGTTGGTAGATTATTCATGTTACTGATCTCCCGAATTCGCTGGCCACACAACATCAAGTTTAGAGTGGCTAATGCGCCATTGACCGTCGACTTTTTCATAGCGGTCTAAGTATCGGCCTACTAATAAAAGCGGAGATTCGCTTTGCTCTCTACTTGTAACAAAGTCAATTAGATAGCACTCACCCTGTGCTGTCGTTTTATCTGTTAGTACTATTTGATGGTTCATTACGGCATGAACAAAAGGGAAGTGCTTTCTATTGTGAGTATCGAATTCATCATAAGCATTTTTTAATCCTTGCTTTATCTGTTCAATTCCATTCATTTCTCCCACTGTTACTTCGACTCGTGCGTCGCTAGTAAATACTTCTTCCATTTTATGAATTTGACCAGAGTCTAAAAGCTGACTGTAGTTTAATCGAAGAGTCCGGATCTCTTCTTTTTCGAGTAAATCGAGAAGTTTGCGTTCGCTCATCATGTTTCTCTATTGCTGAATAAGTGAACACTATTTTATTATCTTCTTTTTAAATGATAACCTAGCTAATATTCCATTTATTCTGTCCTGAGATTCCATAATGAAACCAGAAGATAGCCCTTTCTTTGGTATTCGAGAGTTTGTTGAAACACTACGCATGGGTACATTCACAGCAGCTGGTAATCGGTTAGGTTTAACAGGCTCCGCTGTTGGTAAAACTGTTACTAGGCTTGAAAGTAAGTTAGGTACAAAGCTACTGCATCGAACAACGCGTAAAATTATGGCCACCCCAGAAGGGCAGCATTATTTTGAAGGCTGGGTAAAAATACTGGCTGAAATAGATAGCCTAGAGCAAGCAGTCACTGCCGGTAGCCACAATGTTTCGGGGCAAGTAAAGCTTCACTTACCTGCGGCATTCGGCCGTAAGTATGTAATGCCAATACTTTCTAAATTAGCAAATAAGTATCCTAAACTAGAGCTTGCGGTTCACTTTAGTGAAAGTCGTATCAATTTAATAAATGAAAATGTTGATTTGGTGGTACGTATCGGCACATTAGAAGATGATGCCGATCTGGTAGCAAAATTGTTGGGTTATCAAAAACTAACAGTGTGTGGTAGTCAAGATTATTTTGACCAACATGGTGTGCCAGACACTCCTGCGGATTTGCTCACTCATGATTGTATTATTGGCAGTAAGCGCTCTTCGCAGCCAACATGGTTGTTCAAAGATAGTAAAAAGCAGTCATTTAACCAGCTAATCAATGCCAGATATATGCTCAGTGATGGAGATGCAATGCTTGATGCTGCACTTAATGGTTTAGGTGTTGCACAATTACCTACTTGGCTTATTCAAGAGCAGCTAGATAGTAATAGACTAACTAGTGTTTTAGATACCTTTTCAGGTGCGGTTATGCCAATCAATGTTGTTTGGCCACGCTCAAGATATTTAAAGCTTAGTCAAAGGGTTATAATTGATGAATTAGCAGAGCAGTTTAAGCTTCAAGCATCACTATTTGGTTATTCTTCATAATTGTTTATCTAGCGCTTTTAGTACGTTATTAATCAGCGCTGAGACCCATCATTACACTGTTATTTTTATTATTTTGATAGGTGGTTGATAAAGGCTTAGCGGTTTATTGAGATTAAACTAATCTATTTTTTCGAATATCTGCAAAGGTTTATTTATTAATTTATTTTATTTCAAAGGCCTAACTCTAAAAAGTAGGGCTTTTAAGGTGTTTTTTTAGCGCCACTAAAGCGAGGCGCAAAGCTCGTATCTTGGGGTGGTTTGAGTGTATAATACTTGAATTGCTGGTAACTGCCTCAATATTAGTTATCACTCGTCGTATGTTGCATCCTTACAACCTTCAAGCTGTTGTAATCACATTTGCAGTATCGCATTTATTTTTTAATTTGGATTTGTCGTGGCGCAAGTAAGAGCAAGAGTCCAGCTGAATGTTGGCAAAAACAGTGATATCCCTGCAGAAATCGTATCTTTCAGTGGCTTAAATGATGGCCAAGAACATGTTGCTTTAGTGTTTAATCAAGCTGACACAGAGCAAGATGTCCCTTTAATTCGTATGCATTCAGAGTGTTTAACGGGCGATGTATTCCATTCATCACGTTGTGATTGTGGTGAGCAATTAAATGAGTGTATCGAGATGATGCACCAACAAGGCGGTATTTTACTGTATTTACGCCAAGAGGGGCGTGGCATTGGTTTATACAATAAAATTGATGCTTACGTATTACAGTCGCAAGGCATGAATACGTACGAAGCGAATAACCACTTGGGTTTTGCTGATGATTTACGTGATTTTTCAGACGCGGTATTAATGCTTGAAGCACTCAATCAAAAGCACGTTAAGCTAATGACTAACAACCCTAATAAGCTTAAAGCACTGCGTGATGCAGGTATTGAAGTTGATTCAGTGGTTGGCACTCATGCGCACATTAAAGCGGGTGTGGTAGGTAACCGAGCTTACCTCGAAACGAAAATCAAACATGGCTCGCACATGCTTGATATTAAAAAAATTAAAAAGCCTGAGTAAATTTCACTACAGGTGACTATAAACAAGTAGCGCACCCAGTTATACTCGGTGCGTTTTGTCGTTATTGAATGAGAAACTATGTCGATCGAAGTACGTATTTTTAAAGCTGATGCAGGCGTTAAATGGTTTAAAGCTGGATGGGAAATCTTTAAGCTGCAACCTTTGACTTTTATTTTAATGCATCTGCTAATCGTGATAATTAGCTTTTTGGCATTGCTGCTACCTTTACTGCAAGTTGTTGGTGCGTTCGTGACGCCATTTTTGATGGCGGGTTTTTATCAAGCTGTGTTAACTAAGCAGCAAGGCGGGACCGTCAGTCAGGCTGATATTTTTAAGCCGTTTAGTAATAAGGGAAACCGTATAGGTTTAGTGCGCGTTGCCGTGTATCAGATGGCGGCAGGTATTTTATTGGCCTTACTGTCTAATTTCATTTTTGCAGATGCCTACGCAGTTATTTCGAGTCAGACTTTCGATCCGCAAAACCAATCACATATTGCAGATTTATTGGCAACCATTTCAATGGGGCAAGTTGCGGTATTCTTAGTGGCGATCTGTGTGTATTTAACCGCTTTTGCCTATGCAGTGCCTTTGGTTTATTTTCAAAAGCAAAGCAATATGTTTCAGGTTTTAAAAACCTCATTCATGGTGTTTTACCATAATATGGCGCCATTAAGTGTTTATGGCCTAATTTGCGCTGTTTTAATGGTGATCTGTATTCCTTTATCGTTTATTCCTCTATTGGTTTTAATGCCAATTTGTTACATTAGCTTCTTCGTGTCTTTTCAGGCTATTTTTATGCCGGTTGTGCCAAAAGGTGATGACCAAACAAAAGCACCTGAAGCGCCGTCACAATCAGGACGCTTTGACGCGTAATGGATGATAAAGAACAAAAGTTAAAAAATTACGTACTTTGGTTATTGTCTCGACAAGATTATTCGCGTCGGGATTTAACGCGAAAGTTACAGCAAAAAGAGGCGACGCCCGAGTTCACAGAGCGCTTGTTAGATTGGTGTGAATCACACAACTTTATTAACGAACAGCGCTATTGCGAAGGGTTTGTACGCCGCCATTTAGCTAAGTATCATGGTGTAAAACGCATTCAGAGCGAAGCAATGGCAAAAGGGATAGACCGAGCACTATTAGATAACACGCTCGAGGAGTTCGAAGTCGATTGGTTCGAACTCGCAAAGGACGCATATTTAAAGAAGTTTTCAAATTCAGGTAAAGAACTCGACCAGAAAGAAAGAGCGAAACGTGTACGCTACTTGATGTATCGAGGCTTTAATTACGAACAAATTGATTTTGCAATGCAAGCACAGCAATAAACGGGTGAGATTTTCACATGCAGCATATGACTACCGCACAGATCAGGCAACAGTTCTTAGACTTTTTTGCCTCTAAACAACACCAAATTGTTCCTTCAAGCTCGCTGATCCCGGGTAACGATGCCACGTTATTATTCAATAACGCCGGTATGGTGCAATTTAAAGATGTATTTTTAGGTGCGGAAAGCCGCCCTTATTCACGTGCAACCAGCTCACAACGTTGTGTGCGTGCCGGTGGTAAACATAACGACCTTGAAAACGTAGGTTACACTGCTCGTCACCATACATTCTTCGAAATGTTAGGTAACTTCAGCTTTGGTGATTACTTCAAGCAAGACGCAATCAAGTTTGCTTGGGAGTTTTTAACTGATGTTGTAAAACTACCTCAAGAAAAGCTACTTGTTACCATTTATCACGATGATGAAGAAGCCTTCAACATTTGGCACAAAGAAGTGGGTCTAAGTGAAGACCGTATTATTCGCATTGCAACCAGCGATAACTTCTGGTCAATGGGTGATACAGGTCCTTGTGGTCCATGTTCTGAAATCTTTTACGATCACGGTGAAGAAATTTGGGGTGGTCCTCCAGGTTCACCTGAAGAAGACGGTGACCGTTTCATCGAGATCTGGAACCTAGTATTTATGCAGTATAACCGCCATGCCGACGGTACAATGGAGCCGCTTCCTAAGCAGTCTGTTGATACAGGTATGGGTCTTGAGCGTATTTCTGCAATTTTACAAGGCGTGCACTCAAACTACGAAATCGATTTATTCCAAGCGCTTATTGCTGCTGCGGCTAAAGTAACAAACGCACAAGATTTAGATGATAAATCGTTACGCGTTGTGGCTGACCACATTCGTTCGTGTGCGTTCTTAGTATCTGACGGCGTTATGCCATCAAACGAAGGCCGTGGTTATGTACTACGTCGTATTATTCGTCGTGCCGTTCGTCATGGTAACAAGCTAGGCGCTAAAGGTGCATTCTTCTACAAGCTAGTTGCTGCACTAATTGAGCAAATGGGTCAAGCGTACCCAGAGCTTGCTAAGCAACAAGAAATTATTGAAAAAGTACTGCGTATCGAAGAAGAGCAGTTTGGTAAAACACTTGAGCGTGGTCTGGCTATTTTAGAAGAAAGCCTAACTGACATCGAAGGTGATGTGATCCCAGGTGACTTAGTATTCAAACTTTACGATACTTACGGTTTCCCAGCAGACTTAACAGCTGACGTTGCGCGTGAGCGTTTTATGACGATTGATGAGCACGGCTTCCAAGAGTGTATGGCTGTTCAGCGTAAGCAAGCACAGCAAGCTGGTAAGTTTGGTGCTGATTACAACCAACAACTTAAGTCTGAAAAACACACAGACTTTAAAGGTTACGATGCAGAACATTACACAGGTACTGTGGTTGAACTTTTCTCTGAAGGTCAATCGGTTTCTGTACTTGAAGATGGTCAGGAAGGTATCGCAATCTTAGACCGTACACCGTTTTACGCTGAATCAGGTGGTCAGGTTGGTGACACGGGTGTGTTAAAAGTTGCTGGCGGTGAGTTTGTAGTGACTAACACCACGAAACTTGGTAATGCATTTGCACACCATGGTCGTGTACAAGGCCGTATTGGTACAAACGATAAAGCAGAGGCAACAATTGATGCAGCACGTCGCGATAGCATCAAGAAAAACCACACTGCAACACACATTTTACATGAAACGTTACGTCAAATTTTAGGTGAGCACGTAAATCAAAAAGGTTCACTTGTTGACCCTGAGCGTTTACGTTTTGACTTCTCTCATTTTGAAGCGGTAACAAAAGACGAGTTACGCCAAATCGAGCGCGCAGTAAACGATGAAATCCGTCGTAACTTTGCGCTTGAAACTGAGCTAATGGCTATCGAAGATGCTAAAGCAAAAGGTGCAATGGCATTATTCGGTGAAAAATACGACGACGAAGTTCGCGTAGTAACCATTGGTGACTACTCAATCGAGCTATGTGGTGGTACTCACGTTAAGCGTGCAGGTGATATTGGTTTATTTAAGATCGTATCAGAAAGCGGTATCGCAGCCGGTATCCGCCGTATTGAAGCGGTAACAGGTGCTGAAGCGGTTGCTTATGTAAGTGAGCAAGAGCAACAACTAAACGATGTTGCAGCACTAGTTAAAGGTGATAGCAGCACAGTACTTGAAAAAGTAACGGCGTTACTTGAGAAATCAAAAGGCCTTGAGAAGCAAATTGCACAGCTTAACGACAAGCTAGCAAGTGCGGCAGGTGCATCGTTACTTGACTCTGTTGTTGAAGTGAACGGTATTAAGCTACTGGTTGCTGATGTTGCAGGTACTGAGTCTAAAGCACTACGCGGCATGGTTGATGACCTGAAAACGAAGATTGGCTCAGGTGTTATTGCCCTTGGCGTAGCTAATGGCGATAAAGTAAGCTTAATTGCAGGTGTAACTAAAGACCTAACAGGTAAAGTGAAAGCTGGTGAGCTTGTAAATCACATGGCTGCACAAGTAGGCGGTAAGGGCGGTGGTCGTCCTGATATGGCACAAGCTGGTGGTACTCAGCCAGAGAACCTAGCTGCAGCCTTAGAAAGTGTAACTGGTTGGTTATCTGAGCGTTCTTAACTACTAGTGGCACTTATCGTCCAAAAATTCGGTGGCACCTCAGTTGGCTCAATAGAGCGAATTGAGGCCGTCGCCGACCTTGTTGTAAAAACCAAGCAACAAGGCCATCAAGTTGTGGTGGTACTCTCGGCTATGTCGGGAGAAACTAACCGTCTAATTAAACTCGCTAAACAAATCGATTCTCGCCCTAGTGCTCGTGAGCTTGATGTATTGCTAACCACCGGTGAGCAGGTGTCGGTCTCTCTGCTGGCAATGGCTATTATTAAACGTGGTCACTCAGCGGTAAGCTTACTTGCTGATCAGGTCAACATTCGCACCGATAACATGTTTGGTAAAGCGCGGATTGAAGAGATTGCTGCGACTCGTCTTAAGCATGAACTTGAGCATAACCGTATCGCTATTATAGCGGGCTTTCAGGGCCGTGATATTGAAGGCAATATCACTACGCTTGGTCGCGGTGGAACAGATACCTCTGCGGTTGAGATTGCAGGTGCTATCAATGCCGATGAATGTCAAATTTACACCGATGTTGATGGGGTATATACCACCGACCCGCGTATTGAACCAAATGCACGACGTATGAGCCATGTCACTTTCGAAGAAATGCTCGAAATGGCCAGTCTTGGGGCTAAGGTGCTGCATATTCGTAGTGTTGAAGCCGCAGGAAAATATAATATACCGCTCAGAGTGTTATCGAGTTTTAACCCGGATCAAGGGACCTTGATCAGTTTTGAGGAGCCGGATGTGCAAGCAAACATTGTGTCGGGTATCGCCTTTAATCGTGACGAAAGTCTGATTTACGTTAATGGTGTGCACCAAGGAACGGAAAACCTTGCAAAAATTTTGAAACTTTTTGCAGAATTCGGCATCGAAATAGATATGATTAATCAAGTTAATCATAACTTTGAAAAAATAGACTATGCTTTTACTGTGCACACAAATGATTTTGAGCAAGCGCTTGAAATTTTGACCAGTAACCAAGATGGAATCAGCGCAGAATCTATTAAAGGGATCAGCAATGTTGCCAAGGTGTCTGCAGTAGGTGTAGGGATGAAATCTCACTCTGGTGTGGCAAGTTTATTTTTTAATGCCCTTGCCGATGAAAACATCAAAGTGATGCTTGTATCGACATCAGAAATAAAGATATCAGTTTTAATTGACGAAAAGTATTTAGAACTGGCTGTACGTGCGCTACACAAAGTTTTTTTAACTGAAAATGAATAAGATCTAGAGTTTTTACTTACTTTTAAGTCTATATTTCATTAGAATGTTTTTGACGCGGAATCTTTTAATTTTTTGGAACATGGGAGCAAGAGAATGCTAATACTAACTCGTAGAGTAGGTGAAACCCTTATGATCGGTGACGAAGTAACAGTTACTGTTCTTGGTGTTAAAGGAAATCAAGTTCGCATTGGTGTAAATGCACCTAAAGATGTATCAGTACATCGTGAAGAAATCTACATGCGAATTCAAGCAGAGAAATCTAACCCAAATCCGGGCAACGTTTAATCAGCGACAGATATTTTTAAGAGCCACTCACTGAGTGGCTCTTTTATTTAGTTCGGCCGTCATTTCATCATTTAGCGCTTGTTTAGAAATATATTGCATACCGCGCTGAGCCTTTAAAATATAACCTCGCTCAGTTTCAATAATCGCACTAATTTGTTGCCAGCTTAATTGGTAGCTTTTATGCGGGTTTTCGGCTTTAACGCCTTCATCATCAAATACGACAGTCACTTCGCTACCCGATGCACGACTCATCATTTGTCTTGCGACCCACCATGGACGCTTATAATAAAACGATAAGCACTCAACCACGGCAAGCATAATCATAAAGCTGCCTAAATAATGATTATCTAATTGATAAAAAGCTAATAAGCCTAAGGTTATTAATAATACCAATAGCGGGTATTTAGGCTTAGCTTGTGATGAATAAGGTAAAGACTCATCAAAGCATTCGTAATAATACGGTTTATCTAATTTGTAAGTTGTACTTAATGTCATTCGTAGGCTCACTTAATTTGCTGGCGGCAGTTTAACATTGATAGAAAAAATCTTCTGTAGTTGGTTTTCATTTAGTTGTCATTGTGAGAGCTTAAGATATGTGTATTTTAAAGGTGTAAGTTGTATGTTTGTTAGTTCAATGTCATTAGCACTTGCAATGACCATAAATACTTTTTTAGTTATGGGCGATATGCCATACACCCCGATTGATGAAATCAATCTCGCAGAAGGCGGAAAAATCACCAAGGCAATCGCAGCAACACCTCATGGCTTTTTAATGCACTTAGGTGATATGAAATCAGGAGCGCTTGCTTGCACGAATAAGCTTTTGCAAACTAATAAAGCGTTATTGACGTCGTTGACCACACAGCCTTTTATTTATACCCCCGGTGATAATGAATGGACCGATTGCGACCGAGAAAAGCTATCGGTGCGCTTTGATGAGCTTGAACGGCTAAGCTTTGTTAAAGGCTTGATGTTTGACGATGATTATACAAAAAAAGCACAGCAACTTCAGGGTTATGCAACCCAAGCTGAAATGCTAGAAAATGCCCGCTGGCAGTTTGATGGTATTGAGTTTCGCACTTTGCATATACCGGGCACTTTTAATGGTCGCTCACAAATTTTAAAAAGTGACAAAAACGCAGCACTTGATGACGCCGACAAGCGTGATAAGTACAACTTAATTTGGCTAAAACAAGCACTTGTTCAGCAAGATGCTAAGGCCTATGTATTTGGTTTTCAGGCTGATATTTACCACCCGACCAGTAAACCCACTTGCAGTGAATCACAACGTTCTAATTGTGATGCATTTAAAATATACCGAGATGCCATCAGCGACTTCGCAAAGCACACCAATAAGCCTGTACTTGTAATGCATGGCGATACCGGCCCATATTGCCAGCAGCAATTAGCGAGTAACTTAACGCGGTTAAATGTACCAGGCGACTTTGCTGTAAGTGATGTCGCAAAGGTGAGCTTTATTGATGGCCGGTGGAATATAGCGAGTGTAACGACAAACAAGCCTCTTACAACGGGTTGTAAATGAAAGCTTAAAGTTAGTGAGTTTCTAGAGAAAGGAGCTATCAGCTTTCAGCCGTCAGCTATCAGATTAACCCAACAAGTTAGCGAGCTTCTAGGGGAAAGAGTAAAGTTAGCAAGCTTGAGGCTCGCGTAGGCGTGAAATTTATTTCGCGCGATTCCCTGAATTAATGCGGCTGTAAGTCGGGCTTTAGCCCGTCACGTATGAATGAAAACATGTGTCGCCATAAATGACGACCTACGTGACGTAGGGTAGAGCGGAGCGAAACCCAACAAGTTAACGGGTTTCTAGGGAGAAAGAGTAAAGTTGCGAGCTCCTTGACACAAGCAGCAGGCATCCTAGAGTTGCTAACTCGCTAACTTGCATACACAAAAAAGCGGCACTTGGCCAATGCCAGTCAGTTAAGCTGACTGGCATTTCTTTTTTTATGTGGGTACTTTGATGGCTTAGGCTTTATCGCTCTTGGGTATCGCCTATCTTCTCTTCTTGGTGGCAGTTTAAATAGTCTCA
>NZ_JBECOT010000070.1:0-18137 GCF_040104395.1 Pseudoalteromonas sp. BZA4 | reverse complement strand
GGATCTGTAATTGAATTAAAATGTTTCAGAAAAGTAGTGCTCATATTTATGCGACCAAGTAATTATTATGCCTTGATCTGATCACTACTTGCTCTATAAGTTCAATTTATAATGATCTTGCCGTGTTAGTTATATAGTGACTTAAGCAAAGGATACTATTATGCAAATCTCAAGTTCACTGATCCCCCATTGGTCATCATTAATGATCCACGGTGCCATTGCCATCATTTTTGGCTTATGTGGTTGGTTTGCCCCAGAAGCCTCATTAGCGATTCTGATGTTTATTTTCGCCGCTTACTTTTTTGTCGATGGTGCCATTAGAACTTGGTTAGCTATTGCTTCAAAAAGTGAAAACCCACTTTGGTGGATGCTATTAGTGGGTGGTTTAATTTCAATTGCTGCTGCACTTGTAACCTTGTTTGCTCCCAACGTAACGGCTATCTTAATGCTGTACTTTATTGCCGCATGGGCCATTGCTATCGGAGTAATTGAAATATTGATTGCGAGTAAGCTACGCAAAGAAATTAGTAATGAATGGCTGTTAATTGGTAGCGGTATTATTTCAATTATCTTTGGTGGTTATCTGATATTTAACCCTGGCGCGGGCATAATCACCCTACTATGGCTGGTTGCAACCTATGCCGTCGTATTTGGCATAATGATGGTGTTGTTGGCTTTAAAACTAAAAAAAATGCAACACTCTCAAATATAAAACAAAAAGGAGCTATTCAGCTCCTTTTTTATACCAATCAAATCAAGGCTGATTAATCAGCGCTGTTTTCTTCTTGGTTATGTAACTCTAAACTCGCTGACATCGCATTTTCACGAGTTGATTTCGCCGAATCATTACGTAAACGGTCAATGTGGTTTAGGTAATCTTGGTCGATATCACCTGTGATGTATTGACCATCAAATACTGATGTTTCAAAACGGGTGATTTCTGGGTTTTCTTGGCTTACAGCCGAGATTAAGTCATCTAGCGATTGATAGATTAGGCCATCTGCACCAATGCTTGCGTTGATATCTTCAACTTCACGGCCATGAGCAATTAGCTCAGCTGCCGATGGCATATCAATACCGTAAACGTTCGGAAAACGAATCTCTGGCGCTGCTGATGCGAAGTAAACGTTCTTCGCACCTGACTCACGAGCCATCTCAACGATTTGCGCTGACGTTGTACCACGCACAATAGAGTCATCAACAAGTAATACGTTTTTACCTTTGAACTCACGGTCAATGGCATTCAGTTTTTGACGAACTGACTTCTTACGCATTTCTTGACCTGGCATGATAAACGTACGGCCAATGTAGCGGTTTTTAACAAAACCTTGGCGGTATGGCAGGTTAAGGGCTGATGCAATCTCAAGTGCTACGTCACATGATGTTTCTGGGATTGGAATAACCACGTCGATGTCTTTGTCAGCCCATTCACGTGCGATTTTCTCACCTAACTTAGTACCCATGTTTACACGTGTTGCATAAACAGACATACGGTCAATTGTTGAGTCTGGGCGCGCAAAGTAAACAAACTCAAAGATACATGGCGAGTAAGTTGCTTTTTCAGCACACGCTTGTGAGAAAAGTTGACCATCTTCAGTTACGTAAATAGCTTCACCTGGTGCAACGTCACGAACAAACTCAAAGCCATCTGTTTTTAAAGCAACGCTTTCTGATGCAAACATGTACTCAGTACCATTTGCAGTTTCACGCTTACCAAATACTAATGGGCGAATACCGTTCGGATCACGAAACGCAACAATACCGTGACCAATGATCATTGCAATTGTTGCATAACCACCGGTTACTTTATTATTCACTTCAGTTACCGCTGTGAAGATATCTTCAGCATCAAGTTTTAGCTTGTTCGATTTACTTAATTCATGCGCCATGATGTTAAGTAAAATTTCAGAGTCAGATGTTGTATTAACATGACGGCGAGCTTCTGAAAATAATTGCTGCTTTAATGCTTCTGCGTTTGTTAAGTTACCATTGTGCGCAAGTGCGATACCAAATGGCGAGTTAACATAGAAAGGTTGCGCTTCAGACGAGCTAGAAGAACCAGCTGTCGGGTAGCGAACATGGCCAATACCAATTGTACCTTGCAGACGTTTCATATGGCGTGTATGAAATACATCTTTTACAAGGCCATTGGCTTTACGTAAGCTAAACGTGTTGTTTTCAATGGTAATGATGCCAGCTGCATCTTGACCGCGGTGTTGCAAAACAGTTAAGCCGTCATATAACGCCTGATTAACAGGAGAAGTTCCGACTATGCCAACGATACCACACATTAAATTTATCCTCGCCGATTAACGGTTTACAGAATTTAAAAAGCTCGAGTTGTTTTCGAGGTACGAGAAGAACCACTCAACAACAAAGCCAAATTCTGGAATCAAAATAGAGTTGCCCCACCAATGCGTATTAGGTGCACCGGTAAAAGCATCAAGAAAGAAGAGTAACGCGCTTACGACCAACACGCCACGAAGAGCACCAAACACTATGCCGAAAACACGGTCTGTGCCAGATAAACCAGTACGTTGTACAAGTTCACCTAAAATATAGTTTAGTAACCCACCCAACAGGAGTGTCGCAAAGAATAATATGGCTATTGCGGCTGCATTTCTTAAAAGGGGTTCTGAAATACTTGTTAGGAAGGATGCTAAATATTGGTAAAACAAACTAGAGATGATAAATGCGCCAGCCCATACAGCTAATGACATTGCTTCTTTTACAAAGCCACGTATTAAGCCGATGATAGTGGATAGTGCAATAATGCCAAGTATGGCGTAATCAACCCAGATCATAAGAACCAACTAGTCGTTAATTTGGGGCGCATTCTATACCCAAACCACCTGTGGATGCAAGAATTCAGCATGAGATAAAACGCATTTAGGCAAGGCATTGATTGTAGGGAATGGTGTCCCCTTGTCAAAATCAATAACGCAGAATAAATGCGTTTTAGCCATGCCCTTCGGGCGCTTCACAGGGCTTCCACTACTGTGTTGTGGCAATTTGAAAGGTACCTACATTCCTGCATCGCCACGCCTTGTATTGAAAACCCTGTGATAGCGCTGAATCATGGATCTACAGGTGGTTTGGGTATTTGGAATTGCCAGATCATTTTGTAATTTCAAATTGAGTAACTTTGCCATTTAACTTGGTTAACTGCTTTAACTCAGGAAGCTTACTTTCTAACTCTTTCTTGCTAAGTGAAGGACCTACAAAGACTTTTGTCAGTGTACCGTTCGGGGTTTTGATTGGGCGAGTGAAGGTTTTGAAACCATTCGCTTTTAATTTTTCTTGTAGTGATTTCACATTAGGTGCATGAGAAAAACTGCCCAGTTGAATAACATAAGCCATTTGTGTGAGGTTCTCTTCTGGCTTACGGGTTGGCTCAGGCGTTTTAGCAGCTGGCTTGACAGGCTCTTGCACTGCAACTTTCGGCTCAGCTTTGTTAATTACCGGCTCATCAGTTGAAGCTTCAACCATTTGCGGTGCAGTATCAATTTGCTGGGTTTCATTTGCGACAAGATCAGCATCGTTTGCTTGCGTATCTTCAACCGGGATTTGCGAGGGTTGCTCGGCAGAGGCGACTTTATTATCAATCACCTCTTGCAAGTCTATCGTAGTGAACTCAGGGCGTTCAGGAATAGCTTTAAAGCCTTCTTTATAATGAACCTTCTCACCATCCAAAATGTTTGGAATGAAGACAATAGCCGCCACAACCACAATCGTGGTGCCTACTAAGCGATTAATAAACCCTGCGTTCACCGATTTCCTCTCTATTTTTTAAAGTAATTGATGGCTGCAGCCACAGTTATAAACGAACCGAACACAATCACTAACGTGTTTTCATCAACATTTGGTAATAACGTATCTAGCGCAGTTTCAACACTCTCATAGTGCGTACTAGGCGCTGTTGATGTGGTTTCGGCTAGTGCTTTAGCAAGATTCTCAACTTTGTCGCCACGAAAACAATCTAAGCTTGCTAACGACCACTGGTCAACAACATTTGCCACGGCCGACATTGCAGCCACTTTATCTTTATCTGCAAGCATAGCGACTAATGCATGAATTTTAAACCCTTGATCTTTATACACGCTTAATTTGCGTGCCAAATATCTAGCTGACTCAGGATTATGTGCAACATCGGTAAAAACAAGCGGCTGCTGACTTAACTGCTGAAAGCGCCCTTCTACAGTTAGATTCGCCAAGCAATCACGCACTTGTTGCTCACTTGGCAATAGCTCAAGTTTTGCAAGTAGGGTCAACGCGGTTGCTGCATTTTGACAAGGGATAGCGGGCTTAGCTAAGCGCCAATCGTTACCTTGGTACTGCCAGTTAAAGCCTTCATTATCTTCTGTGAATATGAAGTCACGGCCTGATAGCACCATATCAGCGTTAATTTCATTACCATAATCAGTCACTGTATGTGGAATAGCTAAATCGCCAACAATAGCTGGTGTATTGGTACGGAAAATACCGGCTTTATCGTAACCAACAAGTTCACGAGTATCACCTAGGTATTCTTTATGGTCTAAATCTATGGTGGTGATCACACAAGCATGTGGGTTCACGATATTAGTCGCATCAAAACGGCCACCCAGCCCCACTTCTAGCAGCACATAATCAACGGCGTGACGTTTGAAAATAGCCAGTGCGCCTAGGGTACCGTACTCAAAATAAGTAAGCTGCGTGTCACCACGGCCTTTTTCAAGCATATCGAAAGCATCAACATGGAATTGATCGTCAAGCTCTTGGCCATTAATGCGTACGCGCTCGTTGTAACGAATAAGATGCGGCGAAGCATAAGTACCCACACTGTAACCCTGTGCAAGTAATAAGCTTTCTAGGCAACGGGCTGTGGTCCCTTTACCATTAGTACCTGCAATTAGGATTATTTTGCTTGATGTATCGAGTAAGCCGACTTGGTTTGCCACGCGTTCTACGCGCTCTAAACCCATTTCGATATTAGCAGGATGGACACTTTCTAAATAACAAAGCCAATCATCAAGGCTTGATGATTGGCTAGGAAGGATTTCTGTCATAGCGTTTAATCAGTTAAGCTGAAATTTACGCTACTCTATGCTCTTGTTCAGTAGAAGGCAAGTTCATAAATTTCGCTAAGATACGTGCAAGGGTGCCACGCATTTCACGACGGTCTACAATCATGTCGATTGCACCATGCTCTAGCAAGAACTCACTGCGTTGGAAACCTTCAGGAAGCGTTTCACGAACTGTTTGCTCGATTACACGAGGACCCGCAAAACCGATAAGCGCTTTAGGTTCTGCAACGTTTACATCACCAAGCATTGCCAGTGATGCAGATACACCACCCATTGTTGGATCAGTTAATACTGAAATAAACGGTAAGCCTTTTTCGCTCATTTTTGCAAGTGCAGCACTTGTTTTAGCCATCTGCATTAATGACATAAGAGCTTCTTGCATACGTGCGCCGCCTGATGCAGAGAAGCAAATAAGTGGCATGTCGTGCTCTAAACATTGATCTACAGCTTCAACAAAACGAGCACCTACTACTGACGCCATTGAACCACCCATAAACGAGAACTCAAAAGCAACAGCAGCAACAGGAATGCCTTTTAGGCGGCCCTTCATTGCTACAAGTGCGTCTTTCTCGCCACTTGCTTTTTGTGCTTGGGTAATACGGTCAGAGTATTTTTTAGAATCTTTAAACTTTAATACGTCTTTTGGTTCGTGCTCTGCACCAATTTCTTGGCGGTCAGCATCATCTAAAAAGTTTTCAAGACGTTTACGGCCACTTAAACGCATGTGGTGATCACACTTAGGACACACGTTGAGTGCTTTTTCTAGTTCTGCTTTATATAAAATTGAATCACAGTCTGTACACTTAGCCCAAACCCCTTCTGGGATTTCTTTACGACCTGATGATTTAGTCGTTTTAGGTAAGATTTTTTCTAACCAACTCATTTGCAACTCTCTTAATGCTGTTCTGTGTCGCAGTCTGTTTAATTGGAAACACTCGCTTGTGTTTCTTATAACAAATAAACAGACAGATTTTTTCAATTAAAACATGAATTACCCGCAGACGATATAAAAAACTGGTCTTAGTAGTAGTCTACTAAAGTCTAACTGTCTGAATCAGGTAAGAACAAAGGCCCTAATGGTGTTTTAGGAATGCCAAAATGTTCTGGGTAATCCACGTCAACTAAGTAAAGGCCAGCGGCTTTTGCTGTTGCACTTGCCTTAGCGCGCTCTTTTAAATCGAGTAATTCTTTTAACCACACAGGTTCATGCTTATGCAGACCAATGTCCATCAAACACCCGGTGATGTTTCGTACCATGTGATGTAAAAACGCATTGGCTTTAATATCAATGATCACATAATCACCTTGGCGTTTTACCGATAAATGGTGAATAGTACGATTTGCTGTATTTGCTTGGCAGTGTAGTGCTCTAAACGAAGTAAAGTCATGCTCACCTATTAAATATTGACAGGCTTCTTGCATTTTAGTTTCGTCTAATGGGTGATGAAAATGGGTCACCCCTTCACTCATGATAGCGCCGCGATAGGTGTAATTATAAATCACATAGCGATAGCGACGTGCTGTGGCACTAAAACGAGCATGAAAGTCTTCGCTTACAGGCTGGGCAAAGCGAATAGCTATATCTTTTGGCAGTAAGGTATTCATACCCATCGTAAACGCAACCATTTCACGCTCAGCGTGAGTATCAAAATGGATCACCTGCCCGGTGCCATGTACACCCGCATCGGTGCGGCCTGCACAAACTATTTCGACTGGATGATTACAAATACGCGACAACGCCGTTTCTACTTCTTGTTGTACGCTATTGACGTGTGATTGACGTTGCCAACCACTGTAACGCGCGCCGTTGTACTCTACTCCAAGTGCTACTCGCATAATGCTCTATTTACCTACTGTACTAAATGACGGGGCATTTTATGCGATCTACGAGCGCAATAAAAGCCACTGTAGTAGATCACATTGTTCTGGTTACTCAGATATCACACCAATTCGCTTAACTATAGTTGCGAGCTGGTATTAATCTTCTTCGATGTTATCGAGGCCCTTGGTGCCATCTTTAGCACGCAGCTTATGATGGATAGCTGATTTGATCAGCATATAGCCGCTAATAGGTGCGGTGATCAGTAAGAAAATTGAAATCAAAATTTCTTTCACACTGATGCCATCGTGGGTGTAGCTAAAATACACCATGGCAGCAATTAGCAATGATGCCATGCCAAGCGTTGTTGCTTTAGTTGGACCGTGCAGGCGCATAAAAAAGTCAGGCATCTTCACAAGTCCGATTGAACCTATAAGAATAAAGCAACCACCAATTAATAATAAGATTGATACAATCCATTCACTCATCATTCGTTACCTTATTCAATAATATCGCCGCGCAGCAAGTATTTACATACCGCTACAGTGCTCACAAAGCCAAGCATGGCGATTAATAATGCGGCTTCAAAATATAAATCAGTGCCCATGCTCATGCCATACAGAATAATTAAAGCAATAGTATTTATGAACATAGTATCTAAAGCCAATATACGATCAGGTACCGACGGCCCAACAATTAAACGCCATAGGTTTAACAATAAAGATATGGCTATCATTGCAAAAACAATTAGAAAAACGGTATCTAGCATCGAAAAATCTCCTTAAGCGGTGCTTCGTAGCGCTGCTTAATAGTATTAATTAACGCTTGTTCATCAGCTAAATCGAGTACATGGATCAATAAGTAGCGCTGCTGAATTTCTTCGCCCTCTTCGAGTGACTCAGGAATAGGATAAACCTCTGCGCTCACTGTACCTGGTGTTAAAGATACTGTGCTTGCCAAAATAGTGATTGGCATTTCATGGCTTAAATCCAATGGTACTTTGATAAAACCTGGGCGTAACTTTTTCGTCGGCCCAAGGATCAACAGAGCAACTTGTAAGTTAGCAGTGACAATATCGTACAGCACTAACAATAAGTGCCTAAACACAAGACCTGGCCTTACAATAAGAGGCTGTGGATCACGAAATGGGAATGTGATCCACGGAATAGTAATAGCAAAAAATGCAGCTAAAAACAGATGTCCTGGCGACACACTATTATTTAACAACAGCCATACAATGAATAATAAAACACTGCGAAATGGTGTTGGCAACCAACGAAAGCGAGCTTCTAAACGCATTATTGGCCTCCTTGTAATACAGCGTTGATGCTAGTGTTGATATCAAACAACTGCTCTGACGTTGCTAACATATAGTCTGAAATAGGTCCTGCAAATACAACCATTAATGGTGAACACGCAAGTAATGCAACTACAGCTATCACTTTAACAGGGTGTGCTTTGGTGCCTTCAATTGCTTCACTGTCTTTATGGGTGTGATCCCAAAATAAACTGGTACCGGCTCGTGAAACCGCCACTAATAACGCTAAACTCGAAACTAGGTAGATTGGCCAAAACAACATGGCTTTTTCGCTATCTAGCGTGCTCTTTAAAATCCATACTTTGCCGACAAAGCCAGATAACGGTGGCATACCAACAACAGCAAGCGCAGCCACTACAAAACAAGTACCAAGTAAATATGGCTGTGCAACGGCGCGCCCTGCGACTAATCGGTCGGCAACTTTACCACGTTGCTGAGCAATTAAATCAGCAATTAAGAATAGTGCAGCGCAAATAATGGTTGAATGCACTAAGTAGTAAAGTAATGCAGCTGTTGCAGAGACATTCTGAATCGCAACCAATGCCACTAAAGTACCCACAGATACAACCACCAGATTCGCAATAAGCTTTCTAAAATCTTGACTCGCTAATACACCAATACCACCCATCACTATGGTCGCTAGTGCTAAGCCCCATAACCAAGGCTGTGCCATGTGAGCGAGTTCGCCAGCATTATCACCAAATATTACGGTATACACGCGCAACATGGCATACACACCGACCTTGGTCATAATCGCGAATAATGCAGCAACTAATGGCATTGCACTGGCGTAGGTATTCGGTAGCCATAAATGTAACGGTAATAACGCGCCTTTTAACGCAAATACCACGATTAACAGCAAGCCACCAATTTTAGCAAGGTAAACATCATCACCCGTCAGCTGTGGTACTTTTTGCGCTAAATCAGCAATGTTCAATGTGCCTAACACTCCATAAAGAACACCCAGCGCAATTAAGAATACGCTTGAACCAATCAGGTTTAAAATGACGTACTGCAGTGCAGCTCGGGTACTATGTTTGTTGCCGGCATGCATCAATAATGAATACGAAGCAATCAACAGCACTTCAAAAAATACGAATAGGTTAAATACATCACCCGTTAAAAAGGCACCATTAACACCCAACACTAAAAAGTGCACTAACGGATGGAAAAAGCTCCCTTTTTTATCATCACCTGCACAGCTATAAAGCACTACGACCGCACCAAGGAAACTGGTAAGTAGCACAAGTAGCGCTGCTAGCCTATCGGCAACCAGCACAATACCAAATGGTGCAGACCAATCACCAATTGCATAAACAAGCGGTGCGGTACTATTTACGTGAAATAATAAATAAGCACTTACCAACAGTGTGACAATCGACAAAATAACCGACGAAACACGACGGATATGTAAGTTTTTTCCACATGGCGGCATGAGTAAAATAACCCCTGCCAACATCGGAATTAAAATTGGTAAAGAAGCTAAATGCTGAATCATTTTTGCTCCTTCGATGATTTTACAAGGTGACCATCAACATGGTCATTACCCAAGTCAGCACGACCACGAATTGCTAAAATAACCACAAAAGCGGTCATCGCAAAGCCAATTACAATCGCGGTTAAAACCAGCGCTTGAGGGAGTGGATCGGCATACTCACTGCCTGTACCAAGTACAGCCGCTTTGTTAATAGTTAAACGACCTGAAGAGAATAAAAACAGGTTAACTGCATACGACAACATAGTCAGGCCGAGTACCACCGGGAAGGTACGAGCCCGTAATATTAAGTAAATTCCGCATGCAACCAGCACGCCGACGCATGATGCGTACAATACTTCCATTAAATATTTACCTCTTGCTTGGGTGTATCAGCAGTTAATTTACCTAAACTTGCTAAAATCATCAGCGTTGCACCTACAACAGTTAAATACACACCTAAATCAAATACGATAGCACTAGCAAGTTCTGTCTTGCCGACTAGCGGAATATCAAAATAATCAAACCAGGTTGTTAGGAATGGACGTTCGAAGAACCAACTCCCAATACCTGTAAACAATGCAATAGCAATACCTGACGCAATAATCTTACGATAATTCACGTCAAATCTGTCTGCAATCCAGTGCGAACCATTTGCCATATATTGCAAAATAAATGCAATCGCGGTAACCAGTCCTGCAATAAAGCCCCCACCTGGTAAGTTATGACCACGTAAGAAAATATACGCAGACACAAGTAATGCAAGTGGTAACAAGCTTTGTGAAATACTCGATAATAGAATTGGGTAACGCTCTCTTGCCCATGGGCGCCCTTCACTATCACTTGCTGGCATAAACAGCGGCAAGTTAATAAGAAGCTTATAAATACCTAACGCAGCAATACCCAATACGGTAATCTCACCAAGGGTATCAAAACCCCTAAAGTCAACGAGGATAACGTTTACAACGTTAGTACCACCACCGCCAGTTTTTGCATTGGCAACAAAGAAGTCAGAAATTGATTCAAGTGGTCTTGTTAGAAGCGCATAACAAATACTCGCCACAATCACACCAATTGCCGATGAGATACCCAAGTCTCGCAGAATACGCAATGAGCTTGACTCTTTCGGAGTACGCTGTGGTAAAAAGAACAGTGCAAGCATCAGTAGCATTACGGTGACAACTTCAACCGTTAACTGAGTCAGTGCTAAATCAGGCGCAGAGAATCGAGTGAAAGCAACAGATACCATCAGGCCTACGATTGAAATCATAATCAAAGATATCATTCGTGAGCGGTGCCAAATAACCGTTGCCAGCGCACCAATTATTAGTAAGCCAGCACCAATAGCATTATGGAAATCAATTGGGGTTAACTCACTTGCTCCTGCTAACTGGCGCATTTCAAATAAAGGCCAGCCCGCACACATAAGCACCACAGCAATCATCACAAAGGCATAGCGCTGTAACGAGCCATTTTCGATTCGTTTAATCTTTTCTTGTGACCACTTAATTAAGCTATATAAGCCACGCTCAAAGCCTTTCTTAGCATTCAAAGTTGGCAATGAAGCTTGGAAGTGGAACAGGTGCTTACGCTGCACATAAATCATCACGCCCACGCTTGTAGCAATAAAGCTCATTAACAGCGGTAAATTAAAGCCATGCCATACAGATAGCTTATAATCTGGGGCTGCATCGCCAAGCACTGCATAAGACGCCGAAGCTAAAATATCACTTACTGCAAAGTGCGGGAACATACCGACGAGTAAACACAGCACAACCAAAATTTCGATTGGTACACGCATATAGCGTGGTGGCTCATGAGGCTGTTTTGGCAAATCGATTGGGTCGCCGTTAAAAAACACGTCGTGAATAAAGCGTGCTGAATACGCGACAGAGAGTGCACCAGCAATCGTTGCTAACACTGGAATTAACCAAGACATAGAGCCAAGCACTTGCTGATGCAGTGTTTCGGCAAAGAACATCTCTTTCGACAAGAAACCATTTAACAGTGGCACGCCCGCCATGGCTGCCGCTGCTACCATAGCAAGTGTGGCGGTATACGGCATAAATCGCCACATACCATTAAGTTTACGCATATCACGAGTGCCAGTTTCATGGTCAATGATACCCGTTGCCATAAATAACGACGCTTTAAAGGTTGCGTGGTTAATGATGTGGAAGATAGCAGCCACTGTAGCAAGCTCAGTGTCTAAACCAAGCAGTAAGGTAATTAAACCTAAATGGCTGATTGTTGAATAAGCCAGCAAGCCTTTTAAATCATGCTTAAATAGCGCGATATAAGCGCCAACCAATAAAGTAGCCAGACCCGTCATCGCCACTAAGATAAACCAAGTATCTGTGCCTGATAGCGCTGGATAAAAACGCGCTAATAAAAAGATACCTGCTTTAACCATGGTTGCGGAGTGCAAGTAGGCACTGACTGGTGTCGGTGCTGCCATGGCATGTGGTAACCAAAAATGAAATGGAAATTGTGCAGATTTGGTAAATGCACCTAAAAGCACTAATACCAGCGCAGCTTCATAAAGTGCATGAGATTGAATAAGCGCTTTGCTTGCTAAAATCACATCAAGATTATAGCTACCAACAATATCACCAATTAGTAATAAACCTGCTAGTAACGCAAGACCACCGGCACCGGTAATAGCAAGTGCCATACGCGCGCCTTTGCGAGCTTCTGACTTATGCCACCAATAGCTAATCAATAAGAACGAGCTAATACTGGTGAGCTCCCAGAAAAACCACAGCTGGATGACATTATTCGACATCACGATGCCGACCATTGCGGTCATAAATAGCATTAAATAGCAGTATAGCTTTGGCATTGAGTCGCTACTACTCAAGTAATAACGCGCATAAAAAATCACCAGGGTACCGATACCCAATATCATATATAGAAAAAGTAACGTTAAACCATCAAGTCGAAACGAGACTTGCATGTTTAAAAGAGGGATCCACTCAGCAGTGTAGCGAATTGTTTCACCAGAAAAGACTGCAGGGGTATACGAAAATACAATTCCAAGGGCAATCAAAGGCGCTAACATGGTCAAAGCAGTGCTTTGGTTACGTGTTAGTTTTGAAGTGCAGGATGAAATAACACTGCCGATTAAGGATAACAGGGGTATCCAGAGCAAAGTCATAATTAGGAGCCTTTTAGTGTCATAAGAATATCAATACCGCTCTAGTTTTAATTAGTTGCGTACTGTTCATTTGGATGGTTAAAAGTTGGCTTCAAAAAAAAGCTTACAATGCGTATAGTTATACTGATCAGGTGCTATTTTGTCTATAGGAGACAAACCTATTTGCACAACATTTAACCGCTTTGCATACTAAAATAGCAATAAATAGACGATTAGTCAGAAAATTTCTGCTCTTTGGAAGCTGTTGTAAACACTGGCGTTAAGCCTAAAAAGGCAAAATATTCAGAAAACCGAATCGGCTTTGTTAAGGGCTGGTTAATTTGTTTTTCCCAAAGCTCACGGTATTGCTCAGACAAGCTCATTGTTTGGTATTGCATAATTGACCAATTAGGGCTTGGTTTATAGGCTAACTGATTGCTACAGGCGATACTTTTTTGCCAGCCTTTTGGTGGGGAAACCTCATTTGCAATAAACAGATTTGGCGCAACCAGCCCCTGTTGCTTACACAGCCACTGTTGTTTTTGCTCTGCTAAAACATACTCATCTTCAAAGCCATTGAAATGCATTAACTCATGTAAAAATACCGCATAAGATTGCGATGAATTGATATGCATAATCCCGCCAAGCACATTAGCAGCCCCTTGCTTTGACATCATCACAATAAAGTCAAAACCTTCGGGCCATGGATGCGCTGCTGCATTTTGCCAATCACACTTAAGCGCCCCACCGCTGCCATCACAGCTAAACTTATCAGCAACATAAACAATGTCAGTAAAACAAAAGCTGCCTTTTGCAGGCTCAGGCGCTTTACTGTATTGCTGCTTATACTGCTTTAAAGTATCAATACCATTGTAATGATCTGTCATCATTAAAACATTAAATTGGCACTGACTGCTTGCCTTTACACTTGATGTTGATAAGGCTAATTGCTGTTGCTGCGCATAAGCTGGGTCAATTTGAGCTGGCGGCATTTGTTGCTGCAACAGCCAAGCTTGCTTGGCATTTCCCTCAGGTAACTTGCCAGCTTTACCTAGGTAACTTATATCGAGCCACTGGTTTGCTCTGACTAGCTGCTCCGCTAAGGTTTGTTGCTGAGCTGAATTGAATGTAGCAAAGTAAGGCTGCCACCATAATTTTGCTGCGGTGTAATCATGTTGCAGCAAAAATCTGAGCGCAAGCTGATACGCCGCATTACTATCATTAAGCCTTGCTAACTGACGAAGCTGTGAGTTACTCAGCACTAAATGCTGCAAATTAATGGCACTGGGTGCTAAATAATAGATAGCTGTTGCTTGTGAAGGAGTAGTATTTGCGTAATAAGCATAAGCGGGAATAAAACGAGACACTGAGCTTGGTACGAAACCCAAGCTCAGTAATAGAATAGCAGTAAAAGAAACCTTAGCTTGCGTTTTCACCAGCCATTAACTCAAGCTCTAAACGGGCATATTTGTATTCAACAAACTCATGCACATTGGTGGCAAGGGCAAGTCTAAAGTAATCGGCAGCAAGATAGTTATCACCCGCCGCTTGATGCATCTTCGCTAGGTAGAAATAAGCTTCGCATAAGCGGTGCGCATACTCTTGCTCTGAAGTCACACCTTCAATAATGCCAGATAAAAACTCAAACTCACTGATGTCACCTAAATAAAGTGCCAACAGTTGGTAACCCCATTGAGACTCATCAACACCCTGCGAGTTAGCTTTTAAATCAACTAAGGCCTGCGCTTTATCAGCTTCTGATTGAGCTAAATAAAGCCATAACACACGATAAGGATCGCTCGGTGAACGATTTAAAAACTGCTGTAAATCATCTTGCGCAAGTGATGGACGGTCACCATAGTAAAGGGCAATACCACGATTTAAATAGGCATACTCATGCTGCTCGTTAAGCTCAAGTGCCGAATCAAAGAACTCATAAGCTTGTTCATACTGCTGCATTAGTGTGTGATGAATGCCTAAGAAATTATACACTTCTGCTAGGTCTGGTTTGAGCTTAATCGCACGGTTAAAGTCAATACGCGCTAAGGTCGACATACCTAAGCTGTCAAATAATACACCGCGATCATAATAAAGTTTGGCTTGTTGCTCGGCACTTAAATCAGCACGATTTAGTAGTTCAGAATAGCGAGCAATCGTAATTTCGTTACGAAAATCAGGCGCTAATGGTGCGGTAAAAGGCACATTAACAATAGGGACTGACTCAGGTTGTGAAGTTGTTTGACATGCACTTAAAGAAAAAATAGCCACAGCGGTCAATGCTAAGTGTTTAAAAATCATTAAATTCCTTAATACCTGAATTCTCTGTAGACAAAGGCGAAGCGGATAGGTTTCATTAAAGCATAAAAAAAGGGGCTAAACAGCCCCTTTTTCTTATATCCAGCAAATAACTGGTTATTCAATCATCATTAAGCGTCTTTAGACTCTTCTGCTTTTTCTTCAGCAGCTGGTTCCATTGCTTCTTTGATGCTTAGACGTACACGACCTTGGCGATCTACTTCAAGAACTTTAACTTTAACTTCTTGGCCTTCGCTTAGGTGGTCAGTTACGTTGTTAACACGCTCTGTGCTGATTTGTGAAATGTGCACTAGACCGTCTTTACCCGGAAGGATATTAACGAACGCACCAAAATCAACGATACGTACAACTTTACCAGTGTAGATAGTACCTACTTCTAGCTCAGCAGTTAATTGCTCAATACGCTTGATTGCATCGTTTGCGCTGATGCCGTCAGTTGCAGCGATCTTGATTGTACCGTCATCTTCGATTTCGATCGTTGTGCCAGTTTCTTCAGTAAGTTGACGGATAGTTGCGCCACCTTTACCGATAACTTCAGCAATTTTCTTCGCAGGGATTTGCATTGTGTAGATGCGTGGTGCGAATTGAGATAACTCTTCAGAAGGTGCTGCAATCGCTTCGTCCATAACACCTAAGATGTGTAGACGTGCTGCTTTCGCTTGTTTAAGAGCGATTTGCATGATTTCTTTAGTGATACCTTCGATCTTGATATCCATTTGTAGTGCAGTGATACCGTTTGAAGTACCCGCTACTTTAAAGTCCATGTCACCTAAGTGATCTTCATCACCTAAGATATCTGAAAGAACAACGAAATCGTCGCCTTCTTTAACTAGACCCATCGCGATACCAGCAACAGATGCTTTAATTGGAACACCTGCGTTCATAAGTGCTAGTGACGTACCACATACTGATGCCATAGACGATGAACCGTTTGATTCAGTGATTTCTGAAACAACACGGATTGAGTATGGGAAGTCAGTAAGTGTAGGTAGTACCGCAGCAATACCACGCTTAGCTAGGTTACCGTGACCAATTTCACGACGCTTAGGAGAGCCTACAAAACCTGTTTCACCTACACAGAACGGAGGGAAGTTGTAGTGAAGCATGAAGTGATGCTTGTTAGTACCTGTTAAGTCGTCGATTAACTGTGAATCACGCTCAGTACCAAGCGTTGCAGTTACAAGTGCTTGCGTCTCACCACGTGTGAAGATTGCAGAACCGTGAGTACGTGGTAAAACACCCGTCATTACGTCTAGTGCACGAACCATATCTGGTTCACGACCATCGATACGTTTTTCACCAGCGATGATACGGCCACGAACGATTTCTTTTTCTAAAGAACCGAATAATTTGCCAACTTCTTGCGTATCTAGCTCTTCGCCTTCAGCAAGTTCAGCTGTTAGTGTAGCAACAACTTCTTCTTTCGCTGCACCTAGTGCTTCTTTACGCGCTACTTTGTCAGTGATGCGGTATGCTTCACCTACTTTATCAGCAGCAATTGCAGAGATTTTCTCAGCAAGTGTTACGTTTTTCTCTGGTGCAGTCCAATCCCAAGCAGGTTTACCCGCTTCAGCTTTGAACTCGTTGATTGCGTTGATGACAGCTTGAGATTGCTCATGACCATAAACAACCGCACCTAACATTACGTCTTCAGATAGTGTTTCAGCTTCTGATTCAACCATAAGTACTGCGTTATCAGTACCAGCAACAACTAGGTCTAATTGACTTTCTTCAAGCTCAGCGAGTGTTGGGTTAAGTACGTATTCACCGTTGATGAAACCAACACGTGATGCACCGATAGGACCATTGAATGGAATACCAGAGATAGCAAGTGCTGCTGAAGTACCAATCATAGCAACCATGTCAGGTTGGATTTCTGGGTTAACAGAAACAACTGTCGCGATTACTTGTACTTCGTTTACGAAACCGTCTGGGAAAAGTGGACGGATTGGACGGTCGATTAGACGAGCGATAAGTGTTTCGCCATCGTTAGGGCGACCTTCACGCTTAAGGAAACCACCAGGGATACGACCTGCAGCGTACATACGCTCTTGGTAGTTAACTGTTAGTGGGAAGAAGTCTTGACCTGGTTGTGCATCACGCTTACCAACAACAGTAACTAATACTGAAGTGTCGCCAATGCTTGCTAGTACTGCGCCGTCAGCTTGACGAGCGATAGCACCAGTTTCTAGAGTCACAGTGTGTTGACCTAGTTGAAATTCTTTAATAATTGCTTGCACTTAAAAATGTCCTTTAAATGTAAAAGCAACTCAGAGCTGTGCTCCGAATTGGTAAAAAATAGTCCATCAAAGTACCAATTACAGTACTTAATTGTGCTTATGAAAACACGATTAAGTACTACAATTGGCAATGATGTTTTTAATATCTAAGCAGTATCCACTACCTAGGTGTGCGCTAGTATACCTTTCATGCTCGCACAAAAAAAGGGGCTAAATAGCCCCTTTTCTCGTAATCTAGTTCTTAGCGACGTAGGCCAAGCTCTTGGATTAACGCAGTGTAACGTGCAATGTCTTTACCTTTAAGGTAGTCAAGCAGTTTACGGCGTTGGCTTACTTTGCGAAGAAGACCACGACGTGAGTGGAAGTCGTGCTTGTGGCTAGCAAAGTGACCTTGAAGCTTGTTGATATCGAAAGTTAGAAGTGCAACTTGTACTTCAGGTGAACCAGTGTCGCCTTCAGCGCGTGCAAATTTAGCGATGATTTCAACTTTTTCTTGATTGCTTAGTGACATAGTAACTCCAAAAATTAATTTAAATTGTGTTTTAGCCGATCACTAATTCAGCCAAAACGATTGAGCGGGGCGTATTCTACCCAGCTTTGCTAATAACTACAAGGTAATCTTTACTCAGACAGTTGATTTGATCACGGCAAGATCATTATAAATTGAACTTATAGAGCAAGTAGTGATCAGATCAAGGCATAATAATTACTTGGTCGCATAAATATGAGCACTACTTTTCTGAAACATTTTAATTCAATTACAGATCC
>NZ_JBECOT010000069.1:0-18639 GCF_040104395.1 Pseudoalteromonas sp. BZA4 | reverse complement strand
GAGAAGAGGCACAAGGGCGCGAATACATCATAGGGCCGAGGTAGCTCCTCATTATGAGCCCGCATATAAGTACGCAGTCTGACAAAATTACCGAAGGGTATTGTGCAATAGGAGGAGTCCATATAAACGGCTTTAGCCGTGAATTATCTTAGGGACTTCGGCACTAAAGTACCTCATGCATCGTAGGCGTCACGCTTGCTTGGCGCGTCTTACATTCAACACCTATCTGAAGGGTGGAATGTATTGCGATCAAACAACACAGTTCGGCTCAAAACTGACAGCTGAAAGCTGACGGCTTTTTGAATTGAAAACAGGTGTTAAAGAAAAATCTTGAAATTCAAAATAAAAAATATTTAAGAAAATATAGGGATTTACTAAGGGGGAGAAGTGGGGCGACTGATGGGGCTTGAACCCACGACAACCGGAATCACAATCCGGGGCTCTACCAACTGAGCTACAGCCGCCACTGAGATACACCTCGTTTGGTGTGGCGCGCATATTACATAATTAAGGTTGGCTTGTGAAGCCCTAAATTGAAAAAAGTAGAAAAAACTTATTTGCCTCAGAAAATTCAGAAAACCATCATTGGTCAGCTCGCGTTCAGTTTCGCAGATTAGACTTGCGGTTTTTGTAATTGAGCAAATACTCATTTCGTAGTTTTATGCGTAATTTAATGATTTTTAACCAAAGATCATATATAATTTGTACAGCGTGATGCTACAAATGAACTTCAGGAGAGAACATGGATACAATAATGAACTGGATCAACGAGAATTCAGGTTTAATCATACATTACGCCGTTCAGGCGGTTCTAGCGCTAATCATTTTCTTCATCGGTGGTCGCATCGCTAAATTCTGCGAAGGCTTAACTGAAAAAGCATTTGATAAAAAGAAAGTCGATAAAGCTGTAGGTTCATTTGTTGCTAGTATTGTCTATGCAATTGTATTTGCTGCAACAATCTTAATGGCACTATCTCAATTAGGTATTGAAACTACTTCATTCATTGCTATTTTAGGTGCGGCAGGTTTAGCTGTAGGTTTAGCACTTCAAGGTTCATTATCTAACTTTGCATCAGGTGTTTTAATCATCTTACTTCGCCCTTTCAAATCAGGTGACTATGTAGAAGCAGGTGGTAAAGCGGGTACAGTTAAGAAAATCGAAATTTTCTCTACAGAATTACGTACACCAGACAACAAAGTAATTATCATGCCTAACTCATCAATTATGGGCAGCCCAATTACAAACTTCTCTCGTGAATCAACTCGTCGTATCGATTTAGTTATCGGTGTTGGTTACGATGCAGATCTTAAAGAAGCAAAAGCAGTACTTAAATCAGTTTTAGATAAAGAAGAGCGCTTATTAAAAGACCCAGCATACACAGTAGCGGTATCTGAGCTTGCAGATTCAAGCGTAAACTTTGTGGTTCGCCCTTGGGTTAACTCAGCTGATTACTGGCCAACGTATTTCGACTTAATGGAAAACATTAAGATCGCATTAGACGATGCCAACATCACAATCCCATTCCCGCAAATGGATGTTCATTTGCACAAAGAAGACTAATAAGTCTAACGTACAAGTCGTAAAGGTTATTTTTTAATGAAATTAAAAGCATTATCAATTCTAGTTGCAGCAAGCGCTGCAACTAGCGCATTCGCAGCAGATGAAACCAAAACTTGGGATGTAACCAGTGAATTAGGTGCTATCGTAACAAGCGGTAACACTGAAACAACCACACTTAAAGGTGGTATCAAGGTATTACATAACCTAGAAAACTGGAATAACGAGTACAAGTTAGACGGCATCTACAAAGAAGATGAGATCGAAAACGACCAAGGTGTAAAAGAAACACAGCGTACCAACGAAAAGTACTCAATTTCAGCGCAAGGTAACTATAAATTAAACGAAAAGCACTCACACTTATTCATCTACGGCTCACACGTATCTGATTACTTTGGTGCATATCGCAACGAGTCAGTAATCTCAGCGGGTTACGGTTTACGCTTAATCGACCGTTCTGACATGTGGCTAAACGCTGAAATCGGTCCGGGTTATAAGTACTTCCAATACCCAGACGACAGCACTGAAGTTGATGAAAACGGTAATTCACTTGCAGGTGAGCGCGAAGGTGAAGCAATCGCACTAGGTAAAGTTGATTACAACTGGCAGATTTCAGACAGTGCACGTTTTACTCAGTTAGTATCAGTTGAATATGGTGATACCAATACTAAAACACGTTCAGAGTCTGCAATCCTTGCTAAGATCAACGGTTCACTACAAATGAAAGTGGCATATAACATCACCCACAACTCAGATGTTGCCGATGATAAAGAAAACACGGATACAGAAACGTCATTAACGTTGGTTTACAGTTTTTAACTAAATAAGCCATTTTGTTGACAGTTTAATGACAAAAAGGGACGTTTGTCCCTTTTTTATTTTCTTTAGTTTCAGGTAGAATACCCAATCTTTTTTTACTGTAGAACTATGGATATCCCTACTTGTGATGTTTTTTAAAAGACTTTTCATTACTTTTTTGCTGTTAACTTCCGCATCAGTATTGGCTTTTACTCCAACGGCTTCACAAATCGAGCAATTTAAAAAGCTTCCTAAAGCTCAACAAGAAGCACTTGCTAAGCAGTATGGCGTTGATTTGTCATCTATCAGTAATCAAAGCTCCGCAGCTAACGATAATTCAACTGAGACAGCCCCGAGTATTTATCCACGCTCTGTAAAAGTTGAAGAGCCTCTTACAGAGGAAGAAAAATTCAACCCTGAAGCAGAGAGTATAGTTCCGTTTGGTTACGATTTGTTTGCAGGTGAGCCAACTTCATTTATGCCAAGTGAAAATGCTGCTGTTCCAGATACTTATTTGATAGGTCGAGGCGATACTCTAAATGTTAACTTTTACGGAAAAGAGAATCAGAGCTTCGAAGTAACAGTAGACCGCGAAGGTCGTATTAGTATTCCTAATTTAAGTCCTGTTCAAGTTGCTGGCCTTACTTTCTCAGAAGTAAAAGAGCTAATTAAATCTAAAACCGAACAAGAAATCATAGGAATTAAAGCATTTGTTTCTATTGGAAAGCTTCGAAGTATCCGTGTGATGGTTTTAGGTGAAGCCTATAAACCAGGTAGTTATAGTGTTTCTTCACTCACAACGGTTTCACATGCTTTATTTGTAAGTGGTGGCGTATCTGATATTGCCTCTCTTCGTAATATTCAAGTAAAACGGGCTGGTAAAGTAGTTGCTAATTTTGATTTGTACGATTTATTAATAAATGGTGATAGCAGTAACGATATCATTTTAAAACCAGGTGATGTTGTGTTTATTCCACCTGTTGGTTCACAAGTTGCTGTTGAAGGGTTAGTAAAACGCCCTGCTATATTTGAGCTAAAAAAAGGTGAAACAGCGGCGCAGTTATTAAAAATGGCAGGCGGTTTAAAACCACAGGCCTACGCAAAAAAAGCAATTGTTGAACGCTTCAATAACAATAATATGAAAGAAGTGTTATCAGTTAACTTTAGTAGCGAAAAAATTGATTACATTCCTCGTGACGGCGATCGAGTTCGTTTTAACCCTATAAGTTTGCAATACCAAAACAGTATTAGCTTGATCGGTGCTGTTGCTCGTCCAGGTCACTACCAGTGGCATCAAGGTAAGCATATTTCTGATGTTTTAACTTCAGTACGTGGTGATTTATTACCTCAAGCTGATTTGGCTTATGGCCTATTAGTTCGAGAAATTAATATTGCTGGAGACATCGAGGTTTATCAATTTGATATTGCTCAAGCTATCGTGAAAGTTCCAGAGCATGACTTAGCCTTACAAGTTAACGATAAGCTAATGGTTTTTAGTCGTTATGAAAGTAAATTTGACGAAGATATAGCTCTGAAAAATATGGCTTTGAGCGAAGAGCAACAAATTCAGCAAACAAAAGTAAAGCAATGGCACTCATTTCAAAAGTCAGAATATGAAAAGTTTATAGGTTTAAAATCAACGGAAGTTAAGCAGGATAATGAGAGCGAAGTAAAATCTGTTGCCGAAATTTCTAAGAACAAAGCAGCACAGAGAAAAGATAGCCTCAAGCCTGAAGAATTCGCACTGTTTAGCCGTCACAACTTATTAAAGCCAGTTATAGCAAAATTAAAGCAACAAGCATCAGTAAGGTCAGCAATTAAACTTGTTGAAATCAATGGCCATGTGACCTATCCAGGTGTGTACCCACTTACAAATGGAAGTGAGGTTAATGAGTTGATCGCTGCTTCAGGTGGATTACTTGAATCGGCCTACTTAAAGCAAGCAGAGATAACTCGAGTAGTATCTAGCGGTGCATCAGAAATTGAGCATATAAAATTTAATTTGAGCGATGCAATGTTAGGTAAGCCTGATGCGAATAAATTATTGCAGAGTAAGGATAGTATTAATATTTTTGCAGTGCCTAACTGGCAAGAAAATGTAAAAGTTGAGCTAAAAGGCGAAGTAAGGTTCCCTGGTGTTTACACCATTAGACGCGGTGAGACACTTACAAACCTACTTGAACGCGCAGGAGGCTTCTCTAAGTTTGCTGAACTAAATGCCGCTGTATTCACTCGAGAGTCAATTCGTAAACAAGAACAACAACAGCTTACGAAATTATCTGAAGAATTACGCCGAGAAATCGCATCTAAGAGTTTTGAAAACTCGAATAATAATAAAACCCCTGCATACAGTGAGATGACAAAACTATTAGATGATATAGCAAATGTTGAAGCCGTTGGACGATTAGTAATTGATTTACCTCTTATTGTAGAAAACAAGCAAAACCTAATTCTTCAGGATGGAGATAAGCTTTATATTCCTAGTAAAAGAGACTCTATTAGCGTAATTGGCGAAGTTAACTACGCAACATCTCACTTATATAAAAATGGAATTTCTGTTGATGATTATATTGACTTAAGTGGGGGCCTCAAGCAGCGAGCAGCCGAAGATCGAGTATATATAATTAAAGCTAATGGCTCAGTAAAAATACCGGGTAATGGCAGCTGGTTTGCTGTGAATAACTCTGACCTACTGAGTGCTGGAGATACCATTGTTGTACCTCTAGATTCTGGCTATATGAATGATTTAACGCTTTGGAGCACCGCTACACAAATAGTGTACCAAATGGGTGTTGCTGTTGCTGCAATTAGTAGTATTTAAAAGTTTATAAGGCCAAACAGAAATTATGGAAAAGTTAGAAACAGGAGTAGTAAGTACAGTTACTCCTAGCGATGAAGTTGATTTAAAGGCGTTGTTTATTTATTTGTGGAATAAGAAACTAATTATTTCATTAATAACCTTTATTTTCGCAGTTTCATCTGTCGCTATTGCGCTTAATTTGCCTAATATTTATCAAGCTGAGGCGTTGTTAGCGCCAGCAGAAGACGATAAAAATAGCGGATTAGCGTCACTTGCTGGTCAATTTGGAGGATTGGCAAATCTAGCCGGTATCAATGTTGGAGGGTCTGGTAATAAGGAAGTAAAACTAGCTTTAGAGGTTTTAAAGTCAAGAAAGTTCAGCAGCCAATTCATTGAAAAGCATGATGTTCTAAAGGAGTTAATGGCTACAGAAAGTTGGGATATTACAACAAATACGTTGTCGTTTGATCCAGCTTTATATGACCAAAAAACAGGTAAGTGGGTAAGAGAGGTTAGTTTACCATTCAAACCTAAGCCTTCAATGCAAGAGGCCCATGAAAAATATCTAGAGAAAGTAATAGTCGAAGAGGATCAAGAAACAGGGATGATCAAGCTTGCAGTTCTTCACCATTCGCCTTACGTAGCGAAGCAGTGGGTTGATTGGCTAATCGATGATATTAATTTAGTAATGAAAGCCAGAGATGTAGCAGAGGCGAATAAAAGTGCAGAGTTTTTAACTCAGCAAATATCTAAAACTGATGTATTTGATATTAAATCTGTACTTTACAAGTTACTAGAAGAGCAAGCAAAAACAATCATGTTTGCTAATGTCAGAGATGAATACATTTTCAAAACTGTTGATCCTGCAGTTGTTCCCGAAAGGAAGGCGAAGCCTAGGCGCGGATTAATTTGTATCGTAGGTACAGCCTTAGGAATGTTTTTTTCAGTTTTCTTTGTTTCACTTGGTTATTTATTCAGAAATTAACTTGAGTATATTTTCTTCACTCTTTTATTTAAGTGATTCAAAGCGTATTTAGGATTAAAAGATAAATGTTGCATTATAAATTCAGTGAGACTGAAGACAGCTCATTGCTTTTTGAGCAGTTAAAGAAAGGGCGCTCAGTAAAAGCACCAAAATATGCATATTGTTCAAAAAATGTCTATGTATATTGCCCAGAGAGTAAGCTTGGTTTGTTAAAGGAAGCATTGAGTGAATACAAAATAAACTTTATTTTTAATGATTACTCACTGGTGAACTTAGATAAAAAAATCATTACTCATTTTGACAATTCAAAGTTATCTGAAGACAAAAGAAACTTCTTAGTTACCGCAACTGAGCTAGGTGCTTGGGTTGAGCCTCTTGTTAGCTATTTAGATAAAAGAATGGGGTACACTGAAGTTACTCTGTTACAAAGTAGCTACTTCTTACATCAGAAAGCTTTTTCAATTTTAAATAATAAAAGAACTCAGGTATCTAAGCGTATTATCGATGTAGTTCTGGCTACATGTTTGATTTTGTTATTTTCACCTATTGCGCTGATTGCTTATATTTTAATTAAACTTGAGAGTCCCGGCCCTGCTATTTATAAACAGAAGAGGGTTGGGCAATATAATGAAGAGTTTAAAATAATAAAGTTTAGATCGATGCGTGTTGATGCTGAGCGTGACGGTGCTAAATGGGCAAAAGAGAATGATGACAGAATAACTAAAGTTGGGCATTTTATTCGTAAAACCCGTATCGACGAAATACCGCAATTGATCAATGTTATTAGAGGTGAAATGTCTATCGTTGGGCCTCGTCCTGAGCGAGAAGTTTTTATTGAGCAGCTTGAAAAGTCAATACCATACTATCGGTTTAGGCATGCGGTAAAGCCAGGTGTGACAGGGCTTGCGCAAATTCGCTACCCATATGGCGCTTCATTAAATGACGCGATTTGGAAACATAAATATGACATCCACTACATTAAACATCACAGTACAATGGATGATTTGAAAATCATATTTAAGACCATCAAGGTTGTTTTATGTGGTATGGGTCGCTAATGGAACCTTTAGTCTCTATTATTATGCCTGCTTACAATGGGCAAAAGTACATTGCACAGAGTATTGAATCTGTTTTGGCACAGACCTATACAAATTTTGAGCTTTTAATAACTGACGATAGATCCACCGATCAAACTATTAAAATTATTAAAGGGTACATGGAGCAAGACTCCAGAGTTGACTTAGCTATTTTGCCTAAGAACTCAGGTGCTGGCGTAGCTAGAAATAATAGCATAGAGCGTGCTAAAGGGCGCTTTATCGCATTTCTTGATTCAGATGACTTGTGGGCTGCAGATAAGCTAGAAAAGCAAATAGCATTTATGATTGCTAACAATGTGGCGTTATCTTTCACTGGCTATCAAAAATTTGATGATGACAAGTTGTTAGGTGTCGTAATTCCGCCTACTTACACCACTTACAAAAAATTATTAAATGGCAATGTCATTGGTTGTTTAACAGCCGTCTATGATAGCCATATTATCGGCAAGCAGTACATGCCTAGTATTCGCAAACGACAAGATATGGGCATGTGGTTAAATATTCTTAAGAAGGTACCTAAGGCATATTCTTTACCGGAAAACCTTGCAAAGTACCGTGTTAATGTAGGCATGAGTAGCAATAAATTTGAGATACTAAAATGGCAATGGCGACTATATAGGGAAGTAGAAAACTTGCCTATATTTGCTTCTATCAAACATTTTTTACTCTATGCACTCAACGGCTATGTAAAATACAAAACTTAAGCTTATTCTTAAGTTTTAACAGTTAAAACTAGTGGTTACTTCTCTTTCATATATGGAACATATTTTTTAAATGCCTTTAATATCCGTCATCATTCCTTTTTATACAAAGACTCAAGGGTTATTAAAAAATTCTGTATCAAGTGCTCTTTCTCAGTCAGTGCATGATATCGAAGTTATAGTAGTTGATGATTGCTCACCAGTTAGTGCTGTTGATGAACTTGCTGAGATTAAAGATGAGCGTTTGAAAGTTGTTAAGCACTCAAAAAATCAACATGGTGGTATTGCTCGTAATACTGGTGTTAAAGAGGCTGAAGGTAAATTTATTGCGTTCTTAGATTATGACGACGTTTGGTACGCAAACAAGCTACAAAAGCAATATGAATTATTTATATCTGAAGATAATGAGCATAACTCTAAAGCGGTAATTTACTCAAAATGTAAAATTATCGATGGTAAGAGAGAGTTTACACGCCCAAGGCGTAAAATTGAGCAAAACGAGCCAGTTGGTGATTACTTATTTTGTGCACAAGAAATAATACAAACGAGTGGCTTGTTTCTTACTCGAGAGCTTGCTTTAGAGGCTCCATTCGATAACCTTAAGCGCCATCAAGATTATCAGTTTTGTCTATCACTTGAAGCCGCAGGAGCTAAGTTCGTCTTGTTAGATGAAATTGTATATGACTTCATTCAAATACCTAAGCAAATTGATTATAACTTTGCTCTTTCTTGGTTAGAAAATTATAAGCAATTTTTATCAGTTGACGCAATGAAGGGCTTTAAATACTTGGTTGTAATAAGGGCAATGATAGCAGCAAAAGAGTATAAAAAAGCCATGAAATTCTCTTACGATAATAAGCTGCTATTGCTTTTCTTTAAAGCTTTAATAAAAAGAACTGCCAGGTTAACGCTAAAGCAACTCAAGGTTGTTAAATAACATGAGTTGGCACGTTAAAAAAACAGATTACTACCTGTTTTTTTTGAAAGTTACATTACTATGTATTTTGTTCATGGTAATGAATTTTGATAAGTCATTAAATGCTGATTACGGTAACTATTTAGCCAACTATGAGCATGACTGGTGGCAGTTTGAACTTGGGTTTGAGTTTGTTGCTTACCCTTTTAAACTTGTTGAGGCCGACTTTTTAACATTTTGGGTTTTTTCACTCATTCTAGAGTCAGTATTAATAGCTATATTATTTAGAAATAACACAATATTTTTATTTGCATTTCCTAACCTACTTTTTATCTCACAAGGTTTTTTGGGCACGCAAATACGATTTGGAATAGCTGTTTGCTTATTTTTAGTTATTTTTTCGTTCTTTTATAAGAGTAAGAGGTTTTGGCTGATCTCAGCAGTCAGTATTCTATTTCATAATGCCGCAGTAGTAGTATACTTTTTAGCTAATTCTGTGCGTTATTTATTAAACTCTGAAAGAAATATGTTTTTAAAGCGAAACCTATTTTGGCTAGGCTGTTTTGTGTTATCAATAACTGGGTTGAGCTTGTTAATGGATTATATTTTAACGACACTAGGTTATGATTATTACGTTGGTACAAAATACCAAGAGGGAAAGTCTTTAAGTTCAATTTTGTATTTGTGTATGTCTTTCTTATTGTTGCTTTTTTTATTGAGCAGAAAGATAAGCAAAGAATACTCAGAGTATGTCTATTTAGGCTTTGTTTTAGTTGTTTTTAGCCTTATATTTGCTAAGTCATCTATTATATCTGGACGTTTTACCCTTGTTTACTCAATTGTTGAGCCATTTGTTTTATTTTATTTTTATAACCATATAGGCAAGAAAAAATATTTCTTTCCTATATTTATCATGTATTGCTCTTTTTGCTATTTAAAATTAATAACATTTAATCCTAAGGCTTTTTTGTAATGAAGATTGTTGCATTCGTTGGCGAAACTTTTTACTCGAATAATGGCTGTTATTACACCAAACAAACCTCTGCAGCTTTTATTCAAGATGCCGTAGGAGCTGAATCTGTTTATGTTTGTTCACCAAGCCAAGCTGTTGATACGCCTCCAGAAGGGTTTAGTACAGTTGTAAATGAAGATCATTTTTATTCATTTCCCAGCTATTCATCTACTAAGGACTTTGCGCTTAAAAGTATTTTTAACCGTGATTATATCAATAGCTATAAAGCAAAAGCCGACAAGGTAATTAGTGAGCATAAAGGTGCTTATTTTTGGATTCGTACCCCATCAATTGGCAGTATTATTTTTGGTATTCAAGCCTTAAAAGCAGGTGAAAAAGTAATTAACCACATGTGTGCCAATGCCTCTAGCACATGGCGCGATAGCAAATACTCATTACCAGAAAAGCTCTTTGGGTTTTTGTTCTCGCGATATTTACGCTTTAAGTTAGGGCAAATTTGCAAGCATAAAAATACAATTAATTTATGCACAGGTGACGTTTTAGAAGACTTTAGTGCAAAGCACTCGCCTGATAATACATTTCAATTTGTTGATCTAATGGCTAAAGCGCCTGAGCATCATGACCACCCTGTATCTAACAGAAAGCCGCTAAAAGTTCTCTTCCTTGGAAGAATAGTTAAAGACAAAGGGGTATTAGATCTCATTGCTGTTGCTAGTAAATTAAAAGGTTTAATAGACGTTACAATAATTGGCAATGGCCCCGGTTTACATGAAGCACAGCAAGAAGTAGAAAAACAATCATTACACGAGAGTGTTCATTTTACTGGGCAGCTTGCACACAGTGATTTAGGTCAATATTTCACAAATACATCTTTAGTGGTCGTGCCTTCTAATAACCATTATGAAGGCTTCCCTAGAGTCATTATGGAAGCATGGGCTTATAAAAAACCGGTAATCGTTTCACATGTGGGTGGTATAAAAGCGTTCGTTAAACACGGTGAAAACGGCTTAATTTTTAAACCTGGTAGTCAAAAGGAATTATATGAGTCTCTTTTGAGCCTAGTTGAAAGTGACAACCTATATTCTCATTTAGAGTCTGGGGCACAAAGCATGGCAAAATATTCAAACCAGCAATATTGGTTAGATAGATTGTTAACAATAATCAAATAAAAACAGTGAGTTAAATTAAGCGGCTTAGCAAAATGCTAAGTGGAAACTGGATAAAGGCTAAGTGAAAAAATTCATCTTAAAATTTTTAGTACCCTTGATTAAGTTAATTCCTCTTACGGTGAGAATTAAGTTTTTCTATTTCATAAAGTTTAGGCGCTTTCCTAAGCTTTCTAAGCCTATGCTTTACACTGAAAAGTTACAGTGTAGAAAGCTTAATATGAAATCAGAATATAGTTTGCTATCTGATAAGTACCAAGTAAGAGGCTTTGTTACAGAGAAAGTAGGTAAGGAACACTTAGTTCAACTCTACGGGGTGTTTAATCACTTTAGCGAAATAGACTTTAACTCATTACCAAATAAATTTGTAATTAAAACTAACTTTGGTAGTGGTTCAGAGCATCTAGAAATTGTTACCGATAAATTTGCTATAAATTGGCCAGCAACTGAGCAGAAATTTAATGAGGCAATGGCATCATCATACATTGGTGCAATCCTCGGAGAGACTCAATATGACGATATACCTAAAAAAATAATAGTCGAAGAGTATATTGAAAATAACGGTGAAGATTTAGCTGACTTCAAATTCCATTTATTTAGTAATGGAAATGGCTTTTTGCAAATTGATTTCGACCGATTTTCTGATCATAAGCGAAATTTATATGATTTATCTTTTAATAAGCTGGACGATGAGTTGCTATTTCCATCAGGAGATTACGTATTACCATTACATGAACACTTAGTTGAATTAAAAGAGGTAGCAACTAAGTTAGCTAAAGGTTTTGATTATGTAAGGGTCGATTTATACCTTGCTAATAACACAGTTTTATTTGGTGAAATGACTTTTACACCAGGAAGTGGCTTTGAGCCGTTTTCATCTACATCTACAGATTTAAAGTATGGAAGCTACTGGCGTTAGCTATACAGCAGTTAATTCAGTCATATAATTACACTACATATATAAAGGGTCATTATGAACATCGCAATTGCAGGCACAGGGTATGTTGGGTTGTCTAACGCAATGTTGTTAGCACAATCAAATAAAGTTGTTGCGCTTGATATCGTTGAGCAAAAAGTTACATTACTGAATTCGGGTAAGTCACCGATAGCTGATGCCGAAATTGAAGACTTTTTACAAAATAAAACTCTAAACTTTACGGCAACAACAGATAAGCAAAGAGCCTACGAAAACGCTGATTTTGTAATTATAGCGACACCAACAGATTATGACCCTGAGACTAATTACTTTAATACAAAATCGGTTCATGCTGTCATAAACGATGTAGTAAAAATAAACCCTAAAGCTGTAATGGTGATTAAATCGACAGTGCCCGTTGGTTTTACAGAAAGTATCAAGAAAGAATTTAATACCGATAACATTTTATTTTCGCCAGAATTCTTGCGCGAGGGTAAAGCGCTTTACGATAACTTGTATCCATCTCGTATTATTGTTGGCGAACGTTCTGAACGAGCGGCTCAGTTTGCAAATTTATTAGCTGACGGCGCTATAAAAGAGAACATAGAAACTCTATTTACAGACTCAACAGAAGCCGAGGCTATAAAACTATTTTCAAATACTTACCTTGCTATGCGTGTTGCTTATTTTAACGAGCTTGACAGTTATGCAGAAAGCCATGGCCTTAATTCAAAGCAAATCATCGAAGGTGTAAGTTTAGACCCTCGAATTGGTAATCATTATAACAACCCTTCTTTTGGGTATGGTGGTTACTGTTTACCTAAAGATACCAAGCAACTCTTAGCAAACTATAAAAATGTACCAAATAATATGATACGCGCTATTGTGGATGCTAATGCCACGCGAAAAGACTTTATTGCTGATTCTGTCTTAGCAAGAAATCCAAAGGTAGTGGGTATTCATCGCCTTATAATGAAAACAGGCTCAGATAATTTTAGGGCTTCGGCAATTCAAGGCATTATGAAGAGAATTAAGGCTAAAGGTATTGAAGTAATAGTGTATGAGCCAGAACTAAAAGAAGACACATTTTTTAACTCAAAAGTGACACATAGCTTATCGGAATTAAAAACTAAAGCCGATGTCATTATTGCAAATCGCATGGTCCCTGAACTGCAAGATATTGCTGCAAAGGTCTACACGCGAGACTTATTTGGTAGCGATTAACCTCATTTACATTGCTCTAATTGATTATTTTTAACTGAATCCTGGAAAATGATGAAAACATTGATAAAAAATCTCCTACGCCCAATTTATAGAATTTATTTATCACGTAAGAAAAAGCGTGAGTTTGCACAAAACTTAGAGAGAATAACTCAAGAATTAAAAGCGCCGGGCAAAAAAATCATTTACGCGATCACACCGCCGAGTCGTTTAAAAAACATCGGAGATCAAGCACAGTTTGTTGCTATAGAGGCATGGTTGAAAAGGCACTTTCCAGAGCATGCAATTGTCGAAGTAGATAAAGATGAAGCAACTTGGCTTACTGATAGCTATAAATCACTTGTAGATAGTAGCACGCCTATTGTTCTTCATTCTGGTGGTAATATGGGCGACCGTGCCATGTGGAGCGAGACCTCTCGCCGTATCATGATAGAAAGCTTTCCTGATAATACAGTGCTTAGTTTACCGCAAACAATCTATTTTCATGACACAGACTTCGGCCAATTACAAAAGTCAAAAACAGAAGCTATATATAATAACCACAAAAACTTAACCGTGGTTGCAAGAGACAATAAATCGTCTGATATTGCTAATGAAATGTTCCCTAAGTGCAAACTTGATAAAGCGCCTGACTTTGTTCTTTCTTATAACGAACAAAAAGAGCCAGAACAAACTAACGGCAAAATACTTTACTGTATGCGAAAAGATTCAGAGTCGGCATACACGCAAACTGATTTAGAGCAACTATTTGCATCTGCTGATAGACCATATGATGTATTCGACACAACGATACCAGAGGCAATCACAAAGGAGCAAAGAAAAGCAGTACTTGATGATACGCTAACTATGTTTAGTCAATATGACTACATAGTAACTGATAGGTTTCATGGCTTAATATTCTCTGTTTTATGCAAAAAGCCAACAGTTGTTCTACCGACAGTAGATCACAAGTTAACCTCAGCATTTGACTGGTTTGATGAAGTTAAATTCGTTAAATTTGCGCATAAAATTCAAGATGTGCCAGCAGTAACGCAAGATGTTCTGGCTGTACAAGAAAGAACCACGCCAAATTGGAATGAACTGCACTTTGATAAATTAGTTAAATACATAAAATGAAAAAGCTGTTAAAAAAACCACTTAAAAAAATATTAATTAAAGCAGGATTAAAAATGGATCCTGCTAAGCAGTATTTATATTCTTCGGTACCGCCATATAAGTTGATCACAAACTTAACCGAAGAAGAGCTGCTGTCTTTAATGCGTCATGAAGCCCACAGAATCGAAAAGTCGATTTATAACGATATATTCGAGAGTAAATTTAATATTTACAACGAAAAAGCGAAACGTATAAAAGAAATTTGCAAAGAGCTAGAGCAGCGCAATTTAGACGAAAATGAACCAACATTGGTCTGGGCAAAGCAAATTTTAACAGCCTTTAATGATTTGAAATCTAATTTTATTGAGCCGTATAGCAAAGCGCCACAAAGTTATGATTTGTCAAAAGCGCAAGAATATGTGGATTTTGTGCAGCAGCGACGAAGTGTTCGAGTGTGGCACGATAAACAGCCTTCTAAAGATGAGCTAGAAGCCCTTGCTGATCAATGTATAGACGCAGCAAGATGGGCACCAAGCTCTGGTAACAGGCAGCCTTGGCAATTTAAAGTGCTGACAGAGCAACAAGATAAAGACCTACTCAAAAAGATAAAAGAAGAGCATTGCACATCGGCGCCATTACTTATTTTTATTGGCATGGATCGTCGCCTTTATGGCTCATTATCACTAAAGCAATTTGAAACAGCTTTATATATTGATGCGGGTGCAGCCATCATGAATATGGTTGGAACAGCACAAAGTACCGGAATGGGGACGTGCTGGAATCACTTTGGTCGCGACATGATCGACTCAAGAGAAATAAATAAAAAGATTTATCTTAACTTTTGTGAGCACATGGCTATTCCAGACTATATAGAACCGGTGGCTATTTTAGCGATTGGCGCGCCCGCTTATATGCCGCCGACACCTGCGCGAGTAAAAGTGCAAAGCTTAAAAATAGTATGATCATATCTGCTGCAAAGTGGCAAACAGGAGCCACTTTTATCACATTTGCATTGAGTTTGCTGCAGTTAACTGTATTAGCTAGAGTGTTTGATGCCAAAGCCTTTGGTTATCTTGCGATAGTCATGGTTTGTGTGAATATATATCAAACTTTGTCAGACTTAGGCATGGCCAATTACTTGGTTTTTGTACAAAAGGTAAGTAGTGCTTTAAATTCAACGGTCTTTTGGGTTTGTTGTTTGGCAGGTATTGTACTTTGCCTGATAATGCAGGTTACTTCAGGTTTAATTGCAAACTATTATGACATGCAAGGCTTGAGTTATTTACTCAATGTTGCAGCCTTAGCTTTGATACCCGTTTCGTTAGGAGCTCAATTACAAGCTCGCTATATGCTCGAGTATAAATTAAGTGCGCTTGCAAAGTTTGATATAACTGCAAGGTTAATATCAACAAGCTTCGTGATTATTGCAGTAACAGTGTTCGATTATGGGTTGGATGCTGTGGTATTTGGTGTGGTGATATCTGCATCTGTAAAACTGCTGCTATTAGCTTTATTTTCTGACAAAGCTTGGCTTCCACAGTTAAAGTTTAGTAAACAGCATGCGTTGCAAGCCTGGGGCTATGGTAAATTTCAGGTGGGCTCTCAGATACTTAATAAGCTTAGAGAAGAGCTAGATATCATTATATTAGGTATGTTTATTGATGCTGCTAAGTTAGGTTTGTATAGCTTAGCAAAGCAGTTAGCCCAAAAAATAGCATCACTCATTGTCCCGATAGTTAGAAAGCTAACCTTACCGCTCATTGCCAAAAGCAGATCTAACCTAAAAAATTTAACGTCGGTAGTATATAAGTCGCATTGTATATCAACTGTGATGCTTGTTTTCCCACATATACTGCTATTGTTTGTTGCTCAGCAAGTAACCGTTTTGTTTTACTCAGAGCAAAAGCTAGGTGCAGCTGAGTATTTAATACCATTAACTATTTTTTACATGTTACGTTCAGTTGGTGGAGCTTTAGCAGGGAGCATTTGCCAAGGGTTAGGTAAGACCAATATCGACTTCTACTGGAATGTGAGTGTTTTTTTCATCTACGCAATAGTCGCCTTCATCAGCGCCCAATTTAGCGAACTGTATACAGCATATAGTTATGCAATTATTCAGTTACTGTTACTTAATGCCGTGTATGTTTTGTTTTATAAAAACACGGTGAGTTTAGCTTACTCGCGATACATAACACCCATAATAACAAGTTTGCTAATTTCACTACTCATATGTGTTGGGTTTATGTTTACCCTAAATACAGCGCAGTTAGTTATAAGTGACTCGCTAACTGCAAGTGCAATTTATGTACTGTTATGTACCGGCGTTTATGCTGTGTATTGCTTAAAAAAAATAAGGATCTGGAGTCGTCATGACTAAAAAAGTCACCTTTGTTGTAAATGAGTTTCCGGTACTATCTGAGACATTCGTAATTGAGCAGGTGTGTGCCTTAATTGATAAAGGTTTTGATGTAAACGTGCTTGCTTGTAAAAAAACGAGCGATGCAAACCTTACTCCTAAGTTTAAACAGTATAAATTAGAGCAAAAATTAACTTACCTAGATACATTTGCGAGCGGGGCAAAAGGCAAGTTGCAAATGTTAAGCTCTCTGGTTAAAAACTTTTATGTAATCAAGAGCAAAAAAGACTTTATAAAAGCGCTATTTTACAGCGTTAAGAACAAAAACATGTCGTCGCTTAGGCAGTTGGCAATATGTGCGCAGTATGCAAAGACGCGCTTTGATACTGATTTTGTTATTTGCCACTTTTTACCCAATGGTCATTTAGCTTATGCGCTGAGAAAATTCAGCGGACTACATTGCGATACCATAGCAACGATTGCTCATGGCTATGATATTAGCTTGTATAAAGTACTCGCTAAATGGCAGTACGAATATTCTAAACTGGTGGCAGGTACAGAGTTACTATTACCAATTAGTGAACGCTGGGCAGATATACTCATTAATAAATTCAGCGCAGATCCTGGTAAAGTTAAGGTTCAACATATGGGAGTGAATATTAATCATTTTAATTTTTCTCCTCGTAATATTAGCCCCGAAAACGGCCCTATTAAGCTTATTGCTGTAGGCAGAGCAACAGAAAAAAAAGGCTTAGAGTATGCGATAAGGGCTATATCTCAAACTGAGAATACGCATTTATCTATTGTCGGTGGTGGAGAACTGTTAACTGAATTAGAACAGCTGATCCATCAGCTAAAAGCAACCGATAAAGTTACTTTGCTAGGCCCTTTACCACACGAAGACGTACTTAAATTACTCGCTGAATCGCAAGTGTTTATTTTACCATCTGTAACAGCAAAAGATGGCGATATGGAAGGAATACCGGTCGCGCTTATGGAGGCAATGGCGTCGGGGCTACTTGTTTTATCGACGAATCATTCGGGCATACCAGAGTTAATCGAACACAAGAAATCAGGTTTACTGGCAGATGAGCGATCTGTAGCACAGTTAGTGCATAACATTAATTATGTAACTAATAACGCAGAAAGTATGGGGGAGCTCATAGTAAATGCGCGAAATAAAGTTGAACATGATTTTAATAACAACGAGTTAAATGAAAATCTGGCAAACTTAATTGTTAACTCATAACTTAAAGCTAAGTTTAAACGCGTACTATCTCTCGGAATAGAGGTTTATTGAGTAACCAAAAATGTAGCACTTTGTAATAGACACGCCTAAATTCTCTGCGTATAATCGCTGGCTCATAAAAATCAATCCATTTGGATTGGTTTTAAGGAACATGAGCATTTTAGGTGTGGCTATGGAAAGTTGGTACTTACTTTTTTGTAAATCAAAACAAGAACAAAGAGCAAAAAATAACCTTGAAAACCAAGGTTACGAAGTTTTCTTTCCTGAACATAAAATAGAGCGAATCGTAAAAGGTCGCCGATCAATTCGTACATCTCCTCTTTTTCCTAGTTATTTATTCATTAAGTTAGACTCGCAAAATTGTAACTTTTCTGCGGTAAAAAACACCCGCGGTGTAAGTGGCTTTGTTGCTTATGGTCATAAATTTCAAATTGTACCTGAGCAGCTTATTGCTCATCTCAAATCTATGAGTGATATGAGTGAGGTAACATCAACGCTACCAAAAGCTGGTGATGTTGTTTATCTAAACACAGAGTCATTTAAAAATGTTCAAGCAATTTATCAAGAGCCAGACGGCGACATGCGTAGTATTTTGTTGGTCAACTTGCTAAACAAACAAATCACTGTAAGTGTAGAAAATAAAGAAATCAGTTTATAAGTCGTGATTTAAAACGGCATTAACGTAGGAGATGTATGGACTCCTCCCCCAAATATAGTGAGTACGGTATAAAGAAATTGGACAATTACTTTTACCAATAAGGAATCCATACATGTCAAAATTTAACCTAATTAGCATCGACTTGGCAAA
>NZ_JBECOT010000068.1:0-18762 GCF_040104395.1 Pseudoalteromonas sp. BZA4 | reverse complement strand
CGAAAGCAGAATGAAGAGCTTGTTCTATATTCACAAAAAAATCCGTAGTTAGTTGCCTAACTACGGATTGTGCATGATCATTCTGATCGGTCAACTGATCAACTTCTTAACTGATCAGCATTAGCCACTTTAGGCTGCTTTTTTAGTTGGGAGAATTTAAAAACTATAAGTTGATGCTTTTTCGAGTAATTGCGCGGCTTTTATATCGCCAACCACACACTTTTTAATGTCTGACTTTTTAAATACTTTTACTTGCTCAGTTTTACCTTCGCTAACACCACGGATGATAAAGCTGACATGTTCATCGTTAGGCAGGTTTCTTAAACCGCTACCATAATCACATAAAGTCAGTGATAAGCTCTTATCTACTTGCTTAGCTAAAGAAGCCAGCTGTTGCTTTTGCTCTTTAACACGAGCTTGTTTTTTCTCAGCTAACTCTTTGCGCATTTGTTGCTGCTTTTGTGATAACTTTTGCTGCTGCTTTTCAAGCTCTTTAATCGATGCTTGCAATGCTTGTTTACGCTTCTCGAGCTCTTGCTCTTTGGCATCTTTATCGTGGCGACGGTCAAATTCAAGGTCGCGCTTTTCACGTTCAAGGTCGCGAATTTCACGGCTCACATCGCGTTCTTGCTCAGCCACTTCACGTACTCGTTCTGCGCTTTCGCGCATCACTTCCATAGCTTGCTGATAGGCTTCTTGCGTTTTCACGACTACTGCATCGCTGATCACTTGCACATGTTCGCCTAACACTTCGATTTCAGTTAATTCTTCAAAGTCGATATCAGGCATAGGTGGCAGCGGCGCATCGGGTACAGAAGCAAACACTGTAGACCAGCGCGAACTGCCTCGTACATCAAAGCTAAACACCACACCTTGATGCTGCAAATAACTCGAAGACACATTTCTTACCTTGTTATCGGTATCTTGTTTTAACGCCGCTGAGAGGATTTTTTCCATAATCCCGACTTCACGCTGAATTTTATCTAATTCATCACTTGCTTGTGCCTGTAAGCTTACTGCTGTGCAAAGCAATAAGGCTGCCGTAGTTGATTTGTATTTTGACATTTTAATACTCCAAATTGTTGGCAACGGTTGGCAATGGTCCGCCGTCCACTTGCTCTGCTAAATCATTTAACTGCATACGTAAGTACGCTTGGTCTTGGGCGCGCTGCGTTTTGATATATGCAAGTACGCTGGCAATATCTTCTTGGCGCTCGACTCGCCCGGTTTTAATTGCTTCTTTGGCCAGTTGGTACATTTGTTGTTGCTGCACTTCGTTTTGCGCAGTAATGATGTTTTGCAACTGATCAATTTGCTTTTGTTGTGACTCTAGTAAATTGGTTTGCTTGGCCACTTGCTCAAGTAACTGCTGATTTCCTTGCTGTGGATTACTAACAAAAACCCATGCGCAAAATACAATGGAAGCAGCCACTGCCCACATTCCAGCACCAAAAAACAGACTCGTTTTTTGCACTTTCGGCATCGTAGACTCTCGATCCCAATTTGGAACAGGTACCGTTTCATAATGTTGACTTTGCTGTTGCCACTGCATTGCATTGTTCATCATTGATGCATACTCAGCATTGGCTTGTAGCAACGCAATTTGCTCATCAGTGAGGTTTTCGCCTTCTAACCATGCGGTAAATAATGAATCTAAATTAGCCATCTACGGCCTCCAAATGCACTTTTAACTTGCCTAGAGCACTGTATAGTCTTGATTTAGCTGTATTGGTCGAAATACCTAATTGCTCAGCGATTTCTTCAAATGTACAGTGCTGAAAAAACTTTAACTCCACCACCAAGCGTTGCTCCCAGGGTAAATTGTTCATCATTGCTTTGAGTTCATGATGCTGCTCAGATTGCAGTTGATTGGTTTCTAACTCACTATGCTCGCAGCTTTCTTCTGGTATATCGTCTAAACCTTGATGCAGCTTACGGCGGCGGTAATATTCAACACTACGCCGGTGCACAATTTGATAGAGCCAAGTATTAAAACTCGATTCACCACGAAAACTCGGCAAGCTTTTATAAACAGAAATAAACACCTCTTGCATTAAATCCATTGCATCATCAGGGTGACTTAACATCCTTAGGCAATAGTTATATACCTGTGTTTCGTGCTGCTTGACTAATTTCAACCACGCCCGTTTATTGCCCTGTTGCGCTTTAGCAATTAGTGTCTCAAGTGATTGAAAAAACACGCTAGCCTCGTCATCTGATCTGCCTTTAATGGTTTTGTTATTATGTTAGTCGAGGGAAGGGAAAAAATAGTTTGCTTAAATAATAAAAAACCCCAAATATTTTTTATTTGGGGTTTTATTTAGAGGTTTTTTATTATTCGTCGCATTGACCGTCTAAGCTACACTGCTTATTAAGAAACAGCTCTAGCTGCTGACTAAACAGCCTAAAGTCTCTGATCCGGCCTGTGGTTTTACGCCACACAATGCCAATATCTCGGTATGCATCGCCTTGTGATGGCGTAGCAACCATATCTTTTTTATCTAAAATACCGGCATTAATAGCCATTTGCGGTAAGAAAGTAACACCAAGCTGGTGTTCAACCATACTTAATAAGGTATGTAAGCTTGCCGCTTCAAATGGGTTAATACAGCTTGAGCGATTCAAATGGCAGGCACTTAACGCATGGCCTGTCATACAGTGCTCACGCTCTAGTAAGAACACACTCGCATCTGGTAATAGGTTAAAGTCTTCCACGCCATCTGCTGGTGTGTAATCTTTATGGTGCACTAGGCTGAACTGATCTTTTGCAAGTACTTGGGTATGAAACTTTTCAGTGTCATACGGTAAAGCAAGTAATGCCATATCAATTTGGCCATGCTCAAGTTTATCGAGTAGCTTGTCACTGGTGTCTTCAACCAAAACTAACTCTAACTCGGTAAAGGTCTGTTTGCAGAAATGATATAAAGGCGCAGCAATAAAGCTGGCAATCGTCGGGATCACACCAAGCGTTAGTGTGCCACTTAAAGGCGTTAAAAAGCTTTTTGTCAGCTCTTTAAGGCTAAGGGTGTCGTCAATAATCTTACGTGCTTTTTCGACAACCTCTTCACCAATTGCGGTAAACATTAAGCTGCGGTTTTCACGCTCTATAAGCTGGCAACCTAAAGTTTCTTCTAAGTTTTGAATTGCACTACTTAAGGTTGATTGACCGATAAAACAGGCGCTTGCTGCGCGGCCAAAGTGTTGATGTTGGTGGACTGCTAATAAATACTGTAGTTGTTTAATACTTGGTAAGTTATTCATTCTCTACCTGCAAATAAAAAGACCCCAATACCTAAGGCATTGAGATCTTTTCAAGCTAAAAGTCTTTTAGTACTTTTTTATACCCCGAAGGCAGTTCTCAGTACATAGAAAATAACAATAGCAAGGGCTGCGCCAACTGGCAATGTAATTACCCAAGAAACTACAATGTTTCTTACAACACCCATGTTAAGTGCGGCAATACCGCGTGCCATACCTACACCTAAAACAGCACCTACAAGTGTTTGTGTCGTAGAGATAGGTAAACCAGTACCTGATGCGATAACAACAGTAGAAGCAGCAGCCAGTTCAGCAGCAAAACCACGGCTTGGTGTTAAGTGCGTGATACCTTCACCGATTGTTTTAATTACTTTCTTACCTAAAATAGCAAGACCAGCAACGATACCTAAACCACCTAGTGGTAAGATCCACCATGCGATAGCCGCTTTCTTAGCGATTTCACCGTTGTGCTCAACAATGTTTACAACAGCAGCTAGTGGACCAATTGCGTTAGCAACGTCGTTTGAACCGTGCGCGAAAGCCATACAACATGCCGTTAGTACCATAAGTACTGCGAACACTTTCTCAACGTTGTTGAACTGCATTGCTTTGTCAGCTTTAGGGTCAATTTTAAGGCGAGCAATCGCAATCTTACCGATGATAGCAACTACAACAGCAATCGCGATAGAAAGGGCATAACCTTCAACAGCACCTAAGTTGATACCAATGTGCTTTAAGCCTTTCTTGATTGTTACAAGCGACATGATGAAGCCCGCTAGACCCATATAGATAGGCACGTAACGCTTAGCATTTTTAAGAGGTGCATCAGTGTCAAAAATTAGCTTTTGCGCACTCATGAAAATCAAGTAAGCAATAAAACCAGAGATAGCAGGGGTAACAATCCAGCTACCTACGATACCCATTACCTTGTTCCATTGGATTGCTTCGCTACCTACTGCAACTAATGCGAAACCAATGATGGCACCTATGATTGAGTGAGTCGTAGATACTGGCCAGCCTAAGAAAGAGGCAATTAATAACCAGCTACCTGCAGCGAATAACGCGGCAATCATACCTAGTATCATTAACTCAGGTATGTCCATAAACGGCGTGGCATCGATAATCCCTTTACGGATTGTAGATGTAACCTCACCACCGGCAAGGTATGCGCCAGCGAATTCAAACACCATCGCGATGATGATTGCTTGTTTAATTGTAAGTGCTTTTGAGCCTACTGATGTACCCATCGCATTGGCAACGTCATTTGCACCAATACCATAAGCCATGAAGAAACCGACTGCGGCGGCAGTTAAAACCAATAACGTGCCGTAATTTGCAATGATATCCATTGTGTGAACCTTTAATTTTTTTCGTGTTTGAACTGATTTTTAATTAACGAGCTAACATCAGCTCAAGACGAGAACCTACGCGCTCTGCAATATCTGCAAGCTCGCCTACCCACTCAATGATCTTGTATAAGAACATCACGTCAACAGGGTTAAGTTCATTTTCGATGGCGCGCAATTGACGGCGAATTTTGATCTGCATGTCATCCGTGTCTTGTTCAATAGCGTCCAATTCAACGAGCATTTTTTCAACTAAAGTCACTTCGCGACCTTTGAAGCCCGTTTCAAGCAGCTCATCTAGCTCATTGATTGCTTTTGACGCTTGTTTAGTCGCATCAACACAACGAGTTACATAAGCAAGGAAATCTGTTTGGATTTCGGTAGGTATGATCATCTCACGACCAACTACACGACCTGCGATATCTTTTGCTTTGTTAGCAATTTTGTCTTGTTGAGTAACAAGCTCTAGCAAATCGGTACGCTCAACAGGCATAAATAAGCCACGAGGTAGTTGAAGGCGGATGTTACGTTTCATTTCATCAGCTTCACGCTCTAAATTACGAATGTTTAGACGGATTTCTTCCGCTTCTTGCCATTCTTCTTTAAACACGTGATTAAAGAAAGGGATCAATGCTTTACTTGCTTGATGTACTTTCTTAATGTGATCTTCCATAGGCTTAATAGGTGATTTAGCAAAAACCCCTAAAAATGCATTTGTAGGCATAACTGACCCTTTATAAATTAGTATGCTTTGGCAGCTGCGAATTTTACAGCATTGTGTTCGATTGTGAACGCTTTTTCTGCCTTACATCACCAATAATAGACAAAGCGGCCAAAGGCCGCTCGTTTTAATAATGAAAAGTTGCAGTTAAATTTACAGCGACTTTTCGATATCTTCTTGAGATGTATGACGAATATCTTTGCCGTTAACAAAATAGATGATGTATTCAGCAATATTCTGGCAACGGTCGCCAATACGCTCTAATGAACGTACTGACCACACTAAATCCATAATTTTCGGGATTGAGCGTGGATCTTCCATCATATATGTCATAATTTGACGGGTAATTGCTTCGTATTCGCGGTCAACTTTGGCGTCTTCTTTATGTACTTCAAACGCACATTGCACATCCATACGTGCAAATGCATCAAGTACATCATGAAGCATTTTTGATACTTGGCGACCCATGTTTTCAATGTTCACCAGTAGGTCTTGCTGATCTTTCGTGAATGAGTCCAGCGCAACTTTAGCAATACGCTCAGCTTCATCACCAATACGCTCTAAATCGGCAATTGTTTTTGCAATAGCAATTACAAGACGTAAGTCACTCGCTGCCGGCTGGCGACGAGCGATAATGCGTGTACATTCTTCGTCGATGTTCACTTCCATTGCATTTACTTTATAGTCGTTTTCACGAACTTTTTGTGCAAGATCGGCATCACCATTACTAACAGCATCCAGTGCACTGTTTAGTTGTTGCTCAACTAAACCACCCATGTTTAATACATGGTTACGCACATTTTCAAGCTCTTCATTAAAGCGGCCCGAAATGTGTTTATTGATATTATGTTCCATTGTCTACCTCTATAAATTTCGTTTACGGTACCAAGTGACTTTATTGACTAACCGTAACGGCCTGTAATGTAGTCTTCTGTTTTCTTCTTGCTTGGTGTTGTAAATAACGTATTGGTATCTGAATACTCAATCAACTCACCCATGTACATAAACGCAGTTTGGTCTGATACACGAGCAGCCTGTTGCATGTTGTGAGTAACGATTACCACGGTAAACTTATTCTTTAAGTCGTTAATTAGCTCTTCGATAACTAAAGTAGAAATTGGATCTAGTGCCGATGTAGGCTCATCCAGAAGTAGTACTTCAGGCTCGATAGCAATTGAGCGAGCAATAACAAGACGCTGTTGCTGACCACCCGATAGGCCAAATGCACTATCGTGTAAACGGTCTTTAACTTCATCCCATAACGCCGCGCCACGTAAAGATTGTTCAACCACTTCGTCTAGTTTACGCTTTTCTTTAATACCTTGTAAGCGTAGGCCATAAACGACATTTTCGTAGATTGATTTTGGAAATGGATTAGGACGTTGGAATACCATCCCGACATTTCTTCGTAGTGCAGCAACATCTACATTCTTATCATAGATATTGTGACCATGTAGTAAGATCTCACCATCGATACGACAGCTATCAACAAGGTCGTTCATACGGTTGATACAACGTAAAAGTGTTGATTTACCACAACCCGATGGACCGATAAATGCTGTTACCTGACCTTTTGGGATGTTCATATTTACGCCGCTAAGCGCTTGTTTATCACCGTAGTATAGATCTAAGTCTTTAATCTCTAACGCTGTTTGTTCTGCAGTTAGGTTATCTAAATCTAGCTTTGCCGCGCTTTTCGCTTGGTTTACTTGTGGTGCAACTGTAATCATCTCTGTCTACCTATAAAAATTCTGTATTAATGCTCAAGAGCTCTAAACTTTTCGCGTAAGTGGTTACGAATACCAATCGCGGTGATATTCAGGGCGATAATTACTGATACCAGTAAGAATGCCGTGGCATATACCAGCGGACGTGCCGCTTCTACGTTAGGGCTTTGGAAACCAACATCGTAAATGTGGAAACCTAAGTGCATAAATTTTCTATCTAAATGTATGTATGGGAAGTTACCGTCAAGTGGCAGTGTTGGCGCCATCTTAACAACACCAACAAGCATTAGTGGTGCTACTTCACCGGCTGCACGTGCAACCGCTAAGATTAAACCTGTCATAATCGCTGGGCTTGCCATCGGAATGATGATGCGCCATAGCGTTTCTGCTTTTGTTGCGCCAAGTGCTAATGAACCATGACGAACCGTACTTGGAATACGTGATAAACCTTCTTCAGTCGAAACAATAACAACAGGAAGCGTTAAAATTGCTAGCGTTAAAGCAGACCAAATCACACCTGGCGTACCAAATACTGGGCTTGGCGATGACTCAGGGTAGAACAATTGGTCAATACTGCCACCTAGCATGTATACAAAGAAACCTAGACCAAATACACCGTATACAATCGAAGGTACACCCGCAAGGTTGATTACCGCGATACGGATCATCTTAGTCACGGCATTTTTTGCTGCGTATTCGTGTAAGTAAATCGCTGCAACAACACCAAACGGCGTCACAATCACTGCCATTAGTAATACCATGAACACGGTACCGAAAATTGCCGGGAATACACCACCTTCAGTGTTAGCTTCACGTGGGTCATCTGCTACAAACTTACCAAGCTGTACAAAATAGTGACCAAGCTTAGCAAAGAAGCCCATGTCATTAGGGAACCACACATCAAGAACTTGATACAAAGGTAAAGTAACCACTTCACCACGCATGTCTCTTACAGTTACTTGGTCACGCTTTGCTTGTTTACGAAGCGCGAATAACTGCTTTTCTAGCACTGTGTACTCAGCACGTAGCTCAGCACGCGCTTGTGCAAGCTCAGCAACACGCTCATCGGTTAGTTCGTTATCAAGCTGGTATGCCTTTTCTCTTAAGCGTAAACGCTCAAGTTCATAGTTAATATGACCAATATCACCATTTTGTAAGTCTAACGCTTGGTCATTCAGATCAACAGCACGGTCTACAAGATCATAAAGCACGTCGATTTTGTTATCTGTGATAACTTCACCGTCTTTAATAACCTGTTCTACATAACCGTAGAAGTTACCGTTTTTACTACGCTCGAATACAGCAAGCTCAGCTGGCGCAGTACGCGATGTGATGTCTGTCTCTAGTACCCAACGGAAATCTAGAGCTACATACTCACGGTTACCTGTTTTAATCAATAAACGCTCTAGTTGCTCTTTATCGTAATGAGATAAATCAACGCCCGTCGCCTCAATACGTGATTTTGCAACTAGTTCACGGTCATAAATTTCACCGATAACTGTTTGTTTTTCAACTGAGCCTTGCAGCTCAAATTGCACTACTTCTGATGGCCAGAAAAAGCTTAAACCTTTCCAAGCAATCATGGCTAGTAAGCCAAGAACCGAGATTAAACTGATGCTTACCGCACCGCCGGTCATCCAAATCCAAGGAGAACCAGACTTAAACCACTGCTTTACCATGTCGTGTCTCTCCACCTACATTGAACTGTATTTATCACGCAGTTGCTGTCGAACAAACTCAGCCACTGTGTTGAAAATGAATGTGAATATGAATAATACAAATGCTGCTAAGAATAGAATGCGATAATGCGAGCTACCTACCTCAGACTCAGGCATTTCTACCGCGATATTCGCTGCAAGTGTTCTCATACCCTGGAAGATACTCCAGTCCATAATAGGTGTATTACCTGTTGCCATTAGTACAATCATTGTTTCACCTACAGCACGGCCTAGACCCATCATTACTGCTGAGAAGATACCTGGGCTTGCTGTTAGTAATACTACGCGAACCAATGTTTGCCATTGTGTTGCACCTAGTGCTAATGAACCGTTTGATAAGTGCTTAGGAACACTGAATACCGCATCTTCAGCAATTGAGAAGATAGTCGGGATAACAGCAAAGCCCATCGCAATACCAACAACTAGTGAGTTACGTTGGTCAAACGTCATACCCAGTTCATTGGTTAAGTACTGACGCACATTGCCGTCAAACATCCAAAGCTCAATTGAGTTACTCATCGCAAACGATAACCAGCCGATGAAAATAACCACTGGAATAAGTAAAATTGAGTGCGAACCTTCAGGAATACGGTGACGAATTGACGCCGGTAGCTTATTCCAGCCGAATGCGGTTAATAAGATACCAATTGGCAGCAATACTAATAATCCGACAATCGCTGGTAAATGTTCTTCAATTAATGGTGCTAACCAAAGACCCGCTAAGAAACCTAAGATTACCGTTGGTAATGCTTCCATGATTTCTACAGTCGGCTTAACCACTTTACGTAATTCACTCGACATAAAGTACGCCGTGTAAATTGCCGCTGAAAGCGCAATGGGTACCGCAAATAACATTGCGTACATTGCCGCTTTAATCGTACCGAACGAAATTGGCACTAATGAGAACTTAGATTCAAAGTCATCACTTGCAGACGTTGACTGCCAGATATAACCCGGCTCTGGGTAGCCTTCGTACCATACTTCTTGCCATAATGCAGACCAAGTTACTTCTGGGTGCTCGTTATGAATTTCAATTACTTTTAGCGCGTCATCAGCAAGAATAAGTGCCGCATTTGAACGTGGCGCAATTGCAAAGTTTTGAATTGGACCTTCGCTTACTTTACCTTGCCACAGTTTGGCATCGCTAGTTGTGTAATAAATACCTAGCTCACCGTTAGCACCTGCTGTGAAGAAGGTGCGACGGTAGAACTCGGTGAAAATGTTTAGTTTCGATTGCTTGCTGGTTTCAAATGCACGAATCTTTTGGAACTGGCGACCATTTTCAGTGTTTACTTCAAACCACTGTGAAACTTCGCCATTATCGTTAGCAAGCATCAGTGAGTTGGCACCAGCCAATAGCTGAGTTGAAACTAGGTTCGCGTTTTCTTCGTTAGCTGCAAGCAGTTGGATTTGCTCAACTTCAGAAGGGTAACGGGTATCATATACGTAAATTTGATTTGCTGAACGCACAAATGTACGTGTTGTATCTGGTGAGATTAATAGCTCATCAACACGACCTTCGATATCAAGCTCAGTACGCTCAACAACCCACTCTACTTCGCCGGTGAACATGTTTTCTTCACCCACAAAGCTGCTGAATATAACGCGCTTGTCAGCCGTTAAAGCAACAACAGCTGTTTTATCTTCGTAGTGGCTAAATGCAAATTTAGTGATTGCCGCACCTTGCTCATCAACTTCAAGCGCCATATCACCCAGCGGGTAATCTAAACGTGGTGTTAACTTGCGTTGATTGTTCGGGAATGTCACTAAGAATTTTGGCGCAACCACAACCACAGAGCCATTTTCTAGGCCGTATGCGTATTGCCCCTGAAACGGTGCAGAGCTTGCGAAGCTGCTTACATCGCTTGGTAATTCTGTATTAAGAGTGGTGATCTTTTTACCAAATTGCTCTTTTTCAACATTGTAAAAGTCCACATTACCTTTTTCACCGAGTAAAAAGGCAATTTCTGTTTGTTCTTCAATGCCAAGACCTACAACTTCTGACGCATTTTGTAGTTTTACACTGTTACGTGTATCTACTTTTGCTGACTCAAAAATAGGTTGAACAACATAAAGAAGGTAAAAGAATATAAGTAGCAGTGCTACTAGCACCATTACGCCACCTGCGGAAATACCCCACTTGGCAAACCTGTCTTTAAATAGACGGCTTCTATCCGTATGAAAGGTAGGTTTATTCGGATTGGAAGTCATCAAAACACCCTTAAATCTTAACGTTGCGCGCATTATATTTCACCAAGATGACAGTAATGTTACAAACGTCATAATTCAGTGTAATAAAGCGAGTATTTCAGGGACGTAGTTTAAAGTTAAAAAATGACCAAATTGCGACATTGCTCTGCGTATTTATAATGACCAAATTGACAAGCTAACAAACTGTTATAACTAATTTTTTATAACTATATGGAAAAAATTGGACAAACAATAAAACTGCATCAATACTCAGATGACTTATTTTTTTCGACAATAAGAATCATTTTTAACCAACGCCTCCTTCCTTTTATTGCATTTTTCAGAGGCATTTTTATAGAGATATAAGTATGAAGCAGTTAGTAATTACTATTTTGGGGCCAGATAAACCCGGCCTAGTTGAAGACCTTTCAGCCACAATTTTAAACCATCATGGTAACTGGTTAAGCAGTAATTTGAGCCACCTTGCAGGTCACTTTGCTGGGATCATTGAGGCAGCAGTGCCTGAAGAGCACCTGCAAGAGCTGCAAGACGCATTGCATAGTCTGCCGTATTTAGAAATCAGAATTGAACGCGGCGCAGAAACACTTTCAGAAGAAAAATCTGAACAAATCAATTTTGTCATTACTGGCAACGACAGACCTGGCATTGTGCAAGAGCTTGCCAGCGTTATTCGTCACAAAGGAGCGAATATCACTCACCTAAATTCAAAACAACAAAGTGCACCTAACTGGGGTGTGCCAATTTTTAGTGCTGTTGCCACCGTCGCTTTGCCAATAGGCATGAACAAGGACGAAGTAATCACGGCACTCGAGTCTATTACCACAGACTTAATTGTTGATATTGAGGACGCATAACAAGCAAGTTTATAGGGATATTTAAACTTAAACTAAGCTTTAAAATTAACGACATACATGTCACAAAACTGACATGTATGTCATAAAAGTGATAAATACGTCATACAAACGTCATCTGCATCCTCTATATTCTAACTAGATATAAACGTTGGAAAACCAGATGAACGCATCACATTCTTCTTCTCAAGCCGTTAACTACTTTGCGAAAGAGCTAAGTTGGCTGTCTTTTAATGAACGCGTGCTGCAAGAAGCTAAAGATAAATCTAACCCGATTATTGAGCGCATGCGCTTTTTAGGTATTTATTCAAACAACATGGATGAGTTTTTCCGTGTCCGTGTTGCTGATGTAAAACGCCGAATATTACTTAATAAAATTCCTGATGCGAACTTTGAAGAAGACGAAATACTACTTCATCAGATCCAAAGTAAGGTGCTGCAGCTTGGTAAAAAGTTTAACCAAATTCATAAAGACATTTTAAATGACTTAAACGAGCACAATATTCACGTTGAGTTACCTGAGGAGCTATCTGATTTTCACTTGAGTTGGCTGAAAAAATTCTTCCACGACAATGTGCTGCAACACATATTGCCGATTTTACTCTCTGAAAAGAAAGACTACTCAGATCAAATCAACGACACCATGACCTATTTGTTTGTCGAGATGACCAACCAAAAAAGTCATTATGCCATGATGGAAGTACCAACCGACCGCGTATCTCGTTTTGTTATTTTGCCACCAGAGAAAACGCGCCGTCACAAAACCATTGTGATGCTAGATGACATCATCGCCTACTTTATTCGCGATGTATTTAGCAGCTTTTTTAGCTTTGATGATATTCAATGTTATGCCATCAAACTCACCCGTGATGCCGAATACAACTTAGATGACGAGCTTGAAGAAGGCTTGCTTGATAAAATGTCAAAAGGTCTAAAACAACGTATTTCTGCAGAGCCTGTGCGCCTTGTTTATGACGAGAGCATGCCAGCTGAGATGCTTAAAGTGATGAAAAAGCGCCTTAATATAAGCCAACATGATGCGCTGATCCCCGGCGGCCGTTACCGTAATTTCCGCGATTTTATTGCGTTCCCGAATGTTGGCCGTCAGTATTTAGAGAACAAACCACTGCCTGCATTACAAAGCACGGCTTTTAACAATCATTCAAGTGTGTTTGATGCTATTTCAGAGCAAGATATTTTACTGTATTACCCTTATCACACCTTTAACCATTTACTTGAATTTGTACGCCAAGCAGCATTTGACCCAGATGTAACCCAAATTAAGGTCAATATTTATCGCGTTGCGAGTCAGTCTCGACTTGTCTCTACGCTTATTAATGCCGCCAAAAATGGCAAACACGTAACAGTAATGGTTGAGCTGAAAGCGCGCTTTGATGAACAAAACAATATTGAATGGGCAAAAACCCTAAGCAATGCCGGTGTTAAAGTGATCTTTGGTATTCCTGCGTTGAAAGTTCACAGTAAGTTATGCGTTATTCACCGTAAAGAAAAGAACAACATAGTGAAATATGCCCATATAGGCACGGGTAACTTCCACGAAAAAACCGCCAAAATCTACACTGACTTTAGCTTATTCACCAAGTTTGAGGGCATTAGTGAAGAGTGCGATAGTGTGTTTAAGTTTATCGAAAGCAGCTATAAACCATTTCAATTTGATCATTTGATGATTTCGCCAGTCAACGCACGACAAACTATTATGTCGCTAATTGATGCTGAAATAACAAATGTAGAACATGGTAAGGCTGGTAGAATTACGCTCAAAATAAACAACCTTGTTGATAAAGAGCTGGTTGATCACCTCTACTTTGCCGCAAGACGCGGTGTGAAAATTCGCATTATTGTGCGTGGCATGTGCTCGTTAGTGCCTTCTGCCGTTAACGAAAACATTCGCATTATTAGTATCGTTGACCGCTTTTTAGAGCACCCTCGGGTGATGGTGTTTCATAATAATGGCGACGAAAAGGTTTATATTTCATCGGCAGACTGGATGACCCGAAATCTTGATCATCGCGTTGAAGTAGCCGCACCGATTTATGATGAAAAATTAAAACAGCTTATTATTGATATTCTTGAGCTACAGTTTAAAGATAGAACAAAAGCACGCATAATCGATAGCGAACAAAAAAACAGCTATGTGCGCCGCGGCAATCGTAAGAAAATTCGCTCGCAAATTGCCATTTATGACCACCTTAAGAAATGGGAAAGTAACTATAATAATGAATGATTATCCCTCAATTGCTGCCGTTGATTTAGGCTCAAATAGTTTTCATTTAGTGGTGGCAAGAGAGGTCGATGGCTCTTTGCAAATCTTACACAAAGAAAAGCAGCGCGTTTACTTAGCTGACGGTTTAGATGATAAAAATCATTTAAGCCAAGAAGCAATCGAACGCGCGCTGGCGATTCTTAAGCAGTTTGCTACTACCTTGCAGGACTTCCCCCTTGAGAATGTTAAAGTGGCGGCAACTTACACATTACGCCGCGCTAAAAATATTCATTCGTTCTTAACCCAAGCAAGTAAAGTGTTTCCTTACCCAATTGAAGTAATATCGGGGCAGGAGGAAGCGCGCTTAATTTACCAAGGTGTTGCCCATTACATTCATCACGATGAAAACCGCTTAGTCATTGATATCGGCGGCGGCAGTACCGAACTCATCATTGGCAAACACTTTAAACATAAATTACTTACTAGCCGTAATATGGGCTGTGTTAGTTACACCAAGCAGTTTTTTGCAGATGGACAAATCACTGCTAAGCGCTTTGCCAAAGCTGAAGTTCGCGCAGAGCAAGAACTCGAAGTGATTTTCGCCAACTACTTATCGGCTGGCTGGCAATCTGTGGTGGGAACATCAGGCACTATTAAATCTATCCTTGCCATGATCAATGCTAACGATGCCGAGCAAGAGCTGATTACATTAGAGCGATTATTAGAACTAAAAACTCAGTTTATTGCAGCTAAACAAATAAAAGCACTACAAATTGAAGGTCTTACACCTGAGCGGCAAGTGAGTATTTGTGGTGGTTTAGCTATTTTAATTGCGATATTTAGGCTGTTTAAAATCGAAGCGTTGCAATACAGCGACTTTTCACTTCGTGAAGGCCTGCTACATGAAATGCAGCAAAAGCTCGCCCACAAAGATATTCGCACTAATACCATAGCGAACCTATCTGAGCGTAACGCCATAGATAAAGAGCATGCTAACCGCGTCTCGACAACTGCAAAGTGGCTGTTTGAACAAGTAAAAGAGGCATGGCAACTTACCGATCCTGACTACATCAACTTGCTGGATTGGGCCGCGCAGCTGCATGAAATTGGCTTAGGGGTTAATTCATCAGGGATACATAAGCACAGTGCGTATATCGTTGCGAATAGTCAGTTGCCTGGCTTTACGCAGCAACAACAAACCTTGCTTAGTTGCATGATCCGTTTTTATCGTAAGAAAATTCGTTTAGAAGAGTTTCCTGCACTGCATACCATGCAGCATTATGAAATATTGCAGCTTATTGTGATTTTGCGCTTAGCGGTACTATTGAACCAAAAGCGTATTACCGATCAAGGTTTTAAACTTGAGGTAACAGCCAAGCAAAATAGTATGTTCTTAAAGTTTCACAATAAGTGGCTTAAAGAACATACCTTGCTTTTAGCTGACTTACAGCAAGAGCAAAAATACCTTAAAAAAGTCGGCTTCTTACTCGATTTTCATTAAGCTGATTAATAGATTAATCGATTACATATCCATATGGCGGTTAGAGCTTTGCATCATTTGCTTAAGGCCTTGATGTTCAAGCTCAAGTAAACGTTCGAGCTTTTCTTTGCTTTGCTCTGTATCAGCTCGCGATACCAAGTACTCGTATAAGTCGATTACTTTTTGGTGTTGCGTGGTTAAGTAAACCTGAATCGCCTTTTCATCAATTTGCTGATCTGTGCTGATATCGTTAAAAGTAATTAGCTCTGGGTTTTCAGCAAAATACTCATAGCAATAGGTATCAAGCGTGTTTATTTCTGTAATGGCTTTAAAGCCAACGAGATCTTCTGCTAGTTTCTTCTCATATTGCAGATAATAGTCCACCAGCATTTGATTATGCTCGTCCAGTAAGTCTTTAATGCTGTGGAAATTGGCTGCCATTTGAGTATGAAATAACACGGTCCAATCATAAACTTGTTGTATTGTTTTAACTTGCATGTGCATTCCTTATCAAAATCAATTTAATATGACTTTGCATAAATCACACCAGCAATAAACTCATTAATTTTCAGTCACTTAAAAATGAAATGTGTAACTTTCAGCAAGTAAAAGCGTACAAGTTACACACTGACTGTAAAATTTATAGATGGCGTTTACGCCATATAAAATAAAGCGCAGGTAACACAAGTAGTGTTAAAACTATGGCACTGAGCATCCCGCCGACCATAGGCGCGGCTATTCTGCTCATCACCTCACTGCCCGTTCCAGTGCCATAAAGTACTGGCAGTAGACCAATGATAATAGTGGCAACTGTCATCATCACTGGTCTAACCCGAAGGCCCGCACCATTGATGATTGCTTGGCGCAGTTCTGTAACCGTGAACTGTGCTGATTGCGCTTTAGCATCTTGATAAGCTTGGTTGAGATAAACCAGCATAATTACGCCAATTTCCACAGCAACCCCAGCTAGGGCAATAAAACCAACCCCAACAGCAACCGAGAAGTTAAAACCTTCAAGGTACATCAGCCAAATACCGCCTATCATCGCAAGCGGTAAGGTCAGCATGATCATTGCCACCTCAATAAAGCTTCTAAAATTGAGGTATAACAGCACCACAATGATTGCCAAGGTGAGTGGCAATACATAACTGAGTTTGGCTTTTGCGCGCTCCATATATTCATATTGCCCCGCCCACGTAATTGAGTATCCAGCAGGTAGCTCGAGTTGCTCATGCAGCGCTTGTTGCGCACGCTCAACATAACTGCCGATATCACTGCCTTCAATGTCAATTAAGCTCCAGCCATTAATGCGGGCATTTTCACTTTTAATACCCGGCGGGCCATCTTCGATAAAGACATGAGCTACATCGGCCAATGCGATACGCTGTCCGTTTGGTGTCACTATCGGTAATAACTTAAGCTCTTCTGGCGAGTCGCGATAATCTTGTGGATAGCGCAGATTAACAGGGTAACGCTCTTGCCCTTCAACAGTTTCGGTCACATTCATACCACCGATAGCAGTAGCAACAACCTGTTGCACATCAGCAATGTTTAAACCGTAACGTGCTGCTTTTTCACGGTTGATATCAACTTTGATGTAGCGACCACCAGCAACGCGCTCTGAATAAACCGAAGCCGTGCCCGGTAAGTCTTTTAAGATGACTTCAATTTGCTCACCGATTTTTTGAATTTCACTCAGCTTTGGCCCTGCTACTTTGATCCCCACAGGCGTTTTAATCCCAGTGGCAAGCATGTCGATTCGGGTTTTGATTGGCATAACCCACGCATTGGTAAGCCCTGGGAACTTAACCAGATTATCGAGCTCTTTTTTCAGTTTCTCGGTTGTCATACCCTCTCGCCACTGTGACTTTGGCTTTAACTGAATAAAGGTTTCGATCATGGTCAGCGGCGCAGGATCTGTGGCAGTGTCTGCACGACCTACCTTACCAAATACCGATTCGACCTCTGGCACACTGGCAATTAGCTTATCGGTCTGCTGTAAGATTTCACGGGCCTTACCAATTGAAATACCTGGGTAAGTAGTAGGCATATACATTAAGTCGCCCTCATCAAGGGGAGGAATAAACTCACTACCAATTTTATTAACCGGGTAAAAGCCAATAGCAGCCAACACTAATGCCAGTACCAGTGTTGTTTTCGGCGCTTTTAATACCGCATTTAACAAGGGTTTATAGGCTGCCACCAATAAGCGGTTTACAGGGTTTTTCTGCTCCGAAATAACTTTACCGCGAATAAAGTAGCCCATTAATACCGGCACCAGTGTAATCGCTAAACCAGCCGAAGCTGCCATCGCATAAGTCTTTGTGTAAGCCAGAGGCGAGAACATGCGTCCTTCTTGTGCTTCAAGAATAAACACAGGCATAAAGCTAACAGTGATGATCAATAAACTAAAGAATAACGCGGGCCCGACTTCTGCGGCTGAGTCCATCACCACTTGCCAACGATTTTCGTCGGTCAGTGGGGTTTTCTCCATATGCTTATGCATATTTTCTATCATCACGATAGCGCCATCGGTCATTGCACCAATGGCAATCGCTATACCACCAAGCGACATGATATTGGCGTTTATACCTTGCCAATACATCACCACAAAAGCCGTTAAAATACCCATTGGCAACGTGATAATGGCTACGATCGATGAGCGTATATGGAATAAAAACACCACACACACTAAGGCCACGACGATTAACTCTTCAATTAACTTTGAGCTTAAATTATCAAGCGCTTGGGTAATAAGGTTTGAGCGGTCGTACACAGGGATGATTTCAACTCCCTCTGGCAGGCCTTTTTTGAGCGACTCTAGCTTTTCTTTTACTAGTTTTATGGTTGCTTCGGCGTTTTCTCCAAAGCGCATCACTACCACCCCACCGGTTACTTCACCCTCGCCGTTTAGTTCGGCAATACCACGGCGCATTTGCGGCCCAAGTTTTATATCAGCCACATTACGTAATTGCAGTGGCGTGCCATTGGCATTAGTACCCAGCGGAATGGCTTCTAAATCTGCGACACTTTTAATATAACCTGTGCTCGATACCATGTATTCGGCTTCAGCCATTTCTACCACTGAGGCACCACGCTCCACGGCTAGCGCATTTTAATCCCAGACTCTAACAGGGTTGAGCGGTAATCATCGTCTAGCCCTGCCATTTTCTTTTTCCTCGCCATACTAGCTGACTTAGATGTATCTTGTTTAAAAAGCGCCATG